>DAINRN010000137.1:5905-8075 GCA_036741815.1 Acidobacteriota bacterium | reverse complement strand
GGCAGCGTGGCCTCGGCCTGGCAGCAAGCGGGGCGCGCGGGGCGCCGCAGCTCTACCTCGGTGGCGGTGCTGGTGGCCAACTACACCCCCCTGAACCAGTTCATCGCCAAGAACCCCGACTACTTCTTCGGCGCGCCCGCCGAGCAGGGCCGCGTCAACCCCGACAACCTCCAGATCCTCCTCGCCCACGTGAAGTGCGCCGCCTTCGAGCTGCCCTTCACCGACGACGAGCGCTTCGGCAAGGAAGACCTGGGCGAGATCCTGCGCTTCCTCGAGGGCGAGAAGCTGCTGCACCGCTCGGGGGAGCGCTGGCACTGGACGAGCGAGAGCTATCCCGCCGACGCGGTGAGCCTGCGCAGCGTCTCCTCGGACAACTTCGTGGTCCAGGACGTGACGCCGGGCCGCGAGCCCCGGATCATCGCCGAGGTCGACTACGACAGCGCGCCCGCCACCCTGCACGAGAAGGCGGTCTACATCCTCGAGGGCCGCACGCACATCGTGGAGAGGTACAACCACAAGGAGCGCCGCGCCCACGTCCACGAGGCCGAGGTGGACTACTACACCGACGCCATCACCTACACGAAGGTCCGGATCCTCGACCGGCTCTCCCCCGACGAGCAGGACCGGCCCCGCGCCCGCCGGAGCCACGGCGAGGTCCACGTCACGTCGCAGGTGGTGGGCTTCAAGAAGCTGAAGTTCTGGACTGGGGAGAACGTCGGATCGGGCGATCTGCAGATGCCCGAGAACGAGATGCACACCACCTCGTACTGGCTCACGGTGCCGCGGGACGTGATGGCGGCGCTGCCCTTCGGCCTGGAGGAGCGGAGGGACGGCATCGTGGCCCTGTCCTACGCCCTCGGGCAGCTGGCCGCCCTGTTCCTCATGTGCGACCGCCACGACCTCGGCGTGGCGCTCGGCGACAACGGCCAGGGCGAGGCCCAGGTCACGCGGGGCCCGCGGCGGCTCACGGCCGTGGCGCGCGCCGAGGCCCCGGCCTACCTCGATTACGAGCCCAACGTCTTCATCTACGACAACTATCCGGGCGGGATCGGCCTGTCCGAGCCGCTGTATCGGCTGCACGACCGGTTGCTGGCCGAGAGCCTGTCGCTGATCGCGGCGTGCTCCTGCCAGGACGGCTGCCCGTCGTGCGTGGGCCCGGCGGGCGAGGTCGGCAGCCGGGGCAAGGAAGTGGCAGTCGCGTTGCTCACTACCATGAAGGCGCCCCGTTGAGCCGGACGAAACCGTTCAGGCTCCTTGTGGTCGCTCTCGGTGCCTTCATCGTGGCCTTCCTGGCGCGTCCCGCGCGCCCCGCCGTTTCAGATCCGTCCCCAACGCCCTCCTCCCTAGCCGCCGTTCGCGCCGTCGTCCTGGGTGTCGCCCAGGACGGCGGCGTCCCTCACATCGGTTGCCGGCAGCCCTTGTGCGTGTCCGCGCGTCGTGACCTGGCCCGTCGCCAGCGGGTCGCGTGCCTCGGCCTGATCGACGACACGTCCGGGCAGCGCTTCCTGATCGACGCCACGCCCGACATCGCCTCGCAGCTCGAGTCGCTGAACGACGGCCGCACCGTCGCGAACCCGAGGCGGCCGGTGGACGGGATCTTCCTCACCCACGCCCACGTCGGCCACTACACGGGACTGATGGTCCTGGGCCGGGAGGCCCTGGGCGCCGACCGCGTGCCGGTGCACGCCACGCCGCGCATGGCCGCGTTCTTGAGGGAGAACCAGCCCTGGAAGCAGCTGGTGAGCCTGGGACAGATCGACGTGCGGGAAATGTTGCCCGGCACCGAGATCGCGATGGGGAGCTTCCGCATCACGCCCGTCTCCGTGCCCCATCGCGATGAGATCAGCGACACAGTGGGCTTCCGCATACGCGGCCCGTCGCGCTCGCTCCTCTACATCCCCGACATCGACAAGTGGGAGCGGTGGGACCGCCAGGTCGCCGACCAGGTGGCCGCCGTGGACGTGGCCCTGCTGGACGGCACGTTCGAGGACGCGGGCGAGATCCCCGGCCGGAGCCAGGCCCAGATACCGCACCCTCTGGTGGGGGAGACGATGGCGCTCCTCTCCGCCCGCCCGCTGCGCGGGCGCGTCCACTTCATCCACCTGAACCACACGAACCGGCTCTGGTGGGACGCGGACGCTCTCCGCGGCGTGGAGGCCCGCGGCTTCCG
>DAINRN010000137.1:2193-5895 GCA_036741815.1 Acidobacteriota bacterium | reverse complement strand
GACGGGGACGCCTTCCCCCTGTGACGCGCCATGTCTGAGGCCGCGAGCCTCCACGACCGCCTGCGCCGGATGCGGCGTCCCGGCGACGTCGCGGCCCCCGCCACGGAGGCCGGCGGCCTCGAGGCCCTGGAGACATCTCTCCTCGGCGGTACCGAGGGCGGGCTCACGCTCAAGCAGCGCCTGGAGCGGCTGGTGGCAGTGGCCTCGCGCGCGGCCGCCCTGCGCGAGCGCGCGGCGGCGCCCCGTCCCGTCCCGCTCGAGGAGCTGATCCAGGGCCGCCGGGTCGAGAACGAGCGCGGCGAGTTCTTCGTGGTCGAGATGGACCTCCATCTCGACGGCAGGCACGGGGACCTCGCGCTGAGCCGCATCCGCACGCTGGCCCCGGGGAGCGTCGGCATCCTGACCGGCGAGCGCGAGCTGGATGGGTTCGACCTGGGCCGGGCGGTCTTCCTGGACACGGAGACCACGGGGCTGGCCGGCGGCACGGGCACGGCCGCCTTTCTCGTCGGCGTGGCCTTCCTCGACGGCGACCGCTTCCGCGTGCGGCAGTACTTCATGCGCGACTACCCCGAGGAGGCCGCCATGCTGCGCGGCCTGGCCGAGGACCTGCGCGGCTTCAGGCACCTGGTGACCTACAACGGCCGCACCTTCGACGCGCCCCTGCTGGAGGCGCGCTACCGCCTCAACCGCGAGCCCTACCCCTTCGCGGACTGGACGCACCTGGACCTGCTGCACCCCGCCCGGCGGCTGTGGAAGGAGCGGCTGGAATCGTGCCGGCTGCAGTTCCTGGAGACCGAGCTCCTGGGCCTGCACCGCTACGGCGACGTCCCCGGCGCCGACATCCCGCGCATCTACTTCGACTACGTGCGCAGCCGCGGGCGCGACGCGCGGGCCCTGGCCGCGGTGCTGGAGCACAACCGGCTCGACGTCCTGTCGCTGGCCGCCCTGGCCGTCCTGGCCTGCGACTGGGTGCAGGAGGCGAGGGCGGAGGACCCGCGGGACGTCTACTGCCTCGGGCGGGTCTTCGAGCGCGCGGAGCTCTACGAGAGGTCGGAGGAGCAGTACCGCCGCGCGGTCGAGAGCGGCGGCGCAGACGGGGTGCGGGTGCCGTCGCTCCTGCGCCTGGCGGCCCGGGCCAAGCGCATCGGCGACCATCGCGCGGCGGCCCTGCTGTGGCAGGAGGCGGCGGAGGCGGGGGACTGCCGCGCCCTGCGCGAGCTGGCCGTCCACCACGAGCACCGCAGCCGGGACCTCGCCGCGGCGCTCCGGGCCGTGGACCGCGCCCTGGACCGCCTGAACGACTGGGACGACCGCCGCGCGGCCACGGACTTCCGCCGGCGCCGGGAGCGGATCCGCGCCAAGCTGGAACGGGAGCAGGCGGGCCGATAGACTTCCGCCGTGGAACGGCGGCGCCGAGCCCTCCTGGCCGACGTCCTCGGGCTGCTGGCGATCCTCCTCGTCCTCCTGGATTACTTCCGCCCCGCGCTGCTGTCCCTGCCCACCATCTCCGCCGGCGGCGATACGCAGTGCCACTACCCGACCGCCCTCTACTTCCACGAGCACCTGCTGCCCAGGCTCCGGTTCCACGGGTGGTACCCGGGGGCGTATCTCGGCCATCCGCTCCTGCTCTACTACTTCCCGCTTCCGTTCGTACTGATGTCGGCGCTGGCGCCACTGCTGGGGATGCCGGTGGCCTTCAAGCTGGGCACCGCCCTGGGCGTCTTCCTCCTGCCCCCCCTCGCCTACGCGGCGCTCCGGCTGATGGGATTCCGTTTCCCCTCGCCGCTCCTGGGGGCCGCGGCCGCGACCGTCTTCCTCTTCCTGGAGGACAACCCGATCTGGGGCGGCACCATCGCGAGCACCCTGACCGGCGAGTTCTCCTACATGTACGGCATGGGCCTGGCCGTCCTGTTCCTGGGCCTGGCGTACCGGAGCTACGCGCGCGGCGCGCGCCCGTGGGCCCCGGCCGTCGTCCTGGCCACCACGGCGCTCGCGCACGGGTACGCCGTGCTCTGGGCCGGGCTCTCGGCGTCGTACTTCCTCTACGCCGCGCGCCAGCCCCGCCGGGCCCTCGCCTGGCTGCTCTCCGTGGCCGGCCTGGCGGCGGCCCTCGCCGCCTTCTGGCTCCTGCCTCTGCTCGCCGGCTGGGGCTGGACGACGCCGTACGACGATCCCTGGATCACGGTCTCGCTCGAGAACCTCGTGCCGCCGTTCCTCATGCCGCTCTTCGCGGCGGCCGCGATCGGCCTGGTCGTGACCGTCGTGCGCGCGCGCCGCGCGGGCGGTCCCGACCACCGCCTCCTGTTCCTGGCCCACGCAGCGCTCGTGGCCTCGGCCCTGGCCGCCGCGGGACCGGCGCTCGGCATCATCGACGTGCGCTTCGTGCCCTTCGCCCAGCTTGCGCTGTGCCTGGCGGGCGGCGCCACGCTCGGCCTGGCCGTGCGCGTGCTGTCAGCGCCGGAGCCCGCCGCGCTCGGCCTCGTGCTGGCCGCCCTCGTCTATGCCGACGACCGCTCGCGCGTGGACCGCTACTGGATCGAATGGAACTACACGGGCCTCCAGGCCAAGGAGCTCTGGCCGGCGTTCCGCGACCTGGCGCGGGAGGTCAAAGGAACGCTGGCCGACCCGCGCGTGGCCGTGGAGTACTCCTCCGAGCACGAGAAGGCCGGCTCCATCCGGATGTACGAGACGCTGCCGCTGTTCAGCGGCCGTCCCACGCTGGAGGGCGTGTACAACCAGGCGAGCCTCCAGACCCACGCCGTCTACTACCTGGCCTCCGAGCTGGACGCGGTATCGCCGAACCCCTTCAAGAGCCGCGAGTACTCCACCTTCGACACCGACAACGCCCTGCGCCACCTCCGCCTCTTCAACGTGAGCGACGTGGTGGCGGTGAGCCCGAGGCTCGTGGCGAGCCTGCAGGCGCGGACGGACGTGGCCGCGGCGGAGCACATCCCGCCGTATACGGTCTTCCGCCTGGCCGACCACGGCCCCGGGTACGTCGAGCCCATGGCCTTCGCGCCCGTGCGCTCGCCGCCCCGGGGCTGGCGGGACAAGGCGTACCGATGGTTCACGCGCAAGCCGCTCCGTGCGGCCCACCTCGTCTTCACGGACGACACGCGGTTCACGGTCACGGAGAAGGACGAATGGCTGCCCCCGCCCGAGGTGCCGCTGGAGCCCGGGGTGACCGTGCGCGAGCGGGTGGACCTCGAGACCGTGGACATCACCACGAGCCGCGTCGGGCATCCGCTGCTGGACAAGAACTCGTACCACCCGCGCTGGAAGGCGGAAGGGGCCGACGGCCCCTACCTCGTCTCGCCCGCCCTGATGATGGTGGTCCCGCGCGAGGCGAACGTCCGCCTCGTCTATGCGAGGACCCTGTCGGACCATCTGGGCGCGGGATTGACCCTGGCCGCGCTCCTCTTCGGGGCCGCCTCGCTCCGCCGCCGCCGCGCGCCGCGGCTCGTCCCGGAGGTCGCCATCGCATCGCCCGCTACCGACGCGTGCGACCTGCCCGCCCCGACTCGCCGGTGGGGCGGGGCGGTACCGGCCGCCGTCGTGCTCGTGTTGCTCGCGTCCCGCTTCGCCGTTCCCGACCGGGCCGAGGCGGCGGCCAGGGAAGCCGCGATGCTCGGGGAGAAGGCGGCCCGGGCGCAGGCCGAGGGCCGCTTCGCCGACGCCGCGGAATACGCGCGCCACGGCGCG
>DAINRN010000137.1:0-2183 GCA_036741815.1 Acidobacteriota bacterium | reverse complement strand
TGCGAGGGGGTCAGCCCGACGAGGGCCGCCAGGCCATGGCGGAGGCCTCCGCCGCGGGCGCCACCTGCGGCCAGCCCATCCGTTAACTTCCGAAGAGGTCCCCGAGCCGTCGGCGTAGGTCCGCGGCGGTGACGTGGTGCCGCGCCACCTCGCGGTCGCCCAGGAGCAGCACCGGGATGTCCAGCCGATAGAGCCGGTCCGTCTCCGGGTCGTCCCGTACGTCGGTCTCGACGAGGGTGGCGCCGAACTCGGGGAGCACCCCCTCGGCCACGTCGCGCATGGCATGGCAGAGGTGGCAGTCGGGCTTCGACAGGAGGATGAGCCGGCGGGGCCCGTCGGTCAACGGCTGCGGTCGGCCGCCGGCCTGCGGGCCAGGCTCAAGAGCCCGGCCCCCGCGATGACGGTCACGATCGTGAGCTGGACGAGGAGGGCCGAGAGGTCGGGATGGATGCCCATCCACGGGACCTCGGGAAAGCTCACCGGACGCGGGGGCAGATAACCGGCCGCCACCAGCTCGTACATCCCGGCCCCCGCGAACGAGATGGCGAGACCGCACAGCAGCAGGCCCGACACCGCGAAGAACGGGCCGAGGGGCAGGCGCTCGACGGCGCGCTTCATGGCCACGGCGACGGCGCCGACCGCGGCCACGCCGGCCGCGGCCCCGCACCAGACCTGCAGGCGGTGCGCTTCCGATTCCAGGACGAGGGCTTGGGTGAAGAGCACCGTCTCCGCGGCCTCGCGGTACACCGCCAGGAAGGAGAGGCCGGCGAGGAGCAGGACGTTGCGGCCGCTCAGCCCCTCGAGCCGCTTCTTCAGGTATCCCATCCAGTGCCGCGACTCCGCCTTCGAGATCATCCAGAAGCTCACCGAGAACAGCACCGCCGCCGCCGCCAGCGCCACCAGGGCCTCCACCAGCTCGCGCTCGTCGCTGCCGATCGCGATCAGGCGCGCCGTCACCCACCAGGTGAGGACGCCCGCGGGGAGGGCGGCGATCCAGCCCGCGTGGATGAAGCGCACGGCGTCGGAGCGGCCCAGGCGGCGCAGGCCCGCGAGGAGCGCGCCCACCAGGAGCGCCGCCTCCACGCCCTCGCGGAAGTAGATGAGGAAGGCGGCGACGAACGGCACCACGGGACGGCGATCCTGCGCGCCCACGCGCGCCAGCCTGGTATCGAGGTCGGCGGCGGCGGCGCGCACGGCCCCGCCCTCTCCGCGCTTGATGGCGGAGCGCAGGTCGCGGAAGGCCGCTTCCACCGCGAGCGTGGCCGCGGCGTCCCGCGCCCGCAGCCTCGGCTCCAGCGGCTCGAAGCCTTCGAGGTAGGCGTCCAGGACCATGCGGTCCCCCTCGCCCGCGCGGCCGGCGGCCACCGCGGACACGGCTTTCCTCACCATGCTGCGGGTACGGTCGATGCCCACGCCGGTGGGGGCCTCCAGGAAGGCTCCCTCGCGCCTGACCCAGGCCACGCCCGCCGCGGGGTCCGCGGGGCCCTCGCGCCGCAGCGCCTCCGCCATCTCCCGGTCGGACCGCGTGGCCATATCCGCCAGGGTGACCGCCACCGGCCCGCGCGCGGGCTCGCCCTCGTGGCCGAGTCGCAGCACGTAGAAGGCCAGGTCCCACCTCTCGGCGGGGGAGAGGGAGTCGAAGGACGGCATGGCGGTGCCGGAGACGCCGAAGGTGAGGGCGTTGTAGGCGCGGAAGGGCGAGAGGTCGGCGCGCCGCGCGGGGTCCCGGAACCGCGTGGGCGGCGGGTCGAGAGTGCGCGCTCTCTCGGTGTCGGCGTCGCCGCCCGGGCCGTGGCAGACCGCGCACGAGCGCGCGTAGAGGTCGCGGGCCTCGGCCAGCGACGGGCGGCGATTGGGCATGGTGCGCAGGCGGAAGAGCGCGACCGCCTCGTCGCGCGCCGAGCGGCACGCCCGGGCCACGTCTCCCGCCGCGGCTCGCGCCCGCACCCGCGCCTCCACGTCCGCCACCAGGGCCAGCAGGGTCTCGGGGGGAGCGGGTGCCTGGGGGGCCAGCCCTTCGGCCATGGCCCGCGCCTCGCCCACGAAGTGGACCTGCTCCTCGTACTCGGCGGGGCTCACCACGATGCCGTCGTGCACCGCCCGCGGATAGTCACCCGCTACGTAGTCCAGCAGGGCCACCAGCCGATGGGCGTCGCCGCCGTCGCGTGGAGAGACGGGAGCGG
>DAINRN010000136.1:3802-8093 GCA_036741815.1 Acidobacteriota bacterium | reverse complement strand
AGCGACCTTCCGGGAGTTGGGCGGCCATGCCATCCTGGCCCGGTCCAATCGCCTGCAGGACCTGCTCCTGGAGCGGATGAAGCCGGGCCGCACCGGGAACGAGGTGCTGCTGGAGACGCTCGCGGCCATGAAGGCCGAGGGCATCGAAGGGACGGTCTACACGCACCCCATCGGGGACCACGGCCACGGCGCGGGGCCGCTCATCGGGATGTGGGACCGTCAGCAGCCGATACCGGGCCGCGGCGACATCGCGCTCCTGCCGTCCACCTGGTTCTCGATCGAGCTCCAGGCCACGACCGGCGTCCCCGAGTGGAACGGGCAGAGGGTCCGCTCGGCACAGGAGGAGGATGCGCTGCTCGCGGAGGACGGGACCATCTCCTGGGTGCTGGGCCGGCAGACCCGGTACCACCTGGTCCGCTAAACTTTCGCTCTTGACAGGCCCGATGCCTGGGCCGATATTCCGGTTAGCAAGGTCCCGGCCGCTGCAAGCAGATTGGACGTCGCGGCGGTCGAGGCAAACGTGCCTTTCGGCGGTCGTAGCCGTAGCCGTTGCCGTACGTGACGCAAGCCGTCGAGACGTGAAGACGCAGCCGTTCCGTACGCGACGCCGTTCGAACGTGAAGCCGTTGGCGTGACGCACCAGTCGCACAGACGGAAACACGCATCCACCGCCGTTTCGACGAGGTGCCTATGGAAAAGGACTTGAGTGGTCCACCGGGCACCGCGGGGGCCCTAGGGGCCCCTTCAAGATAGAAAGCGCGCACCGCCCGGTGCGCTGGGCAGTCAGCCCAAAGAAAGCCGTGAGGCCCGGGAGACACCTCCCGGGCCTCTTTTTTTCCGATCGCGGTCAGCGGGGGATCGTGGGCAGGAAGACCCGCAGGTCTCCCTCGTCGGTGCCCAGCAGCACGTCGGTCGATTGCACCGTGCGCACCACGCCGTCGGACAGGCGAGCCCCGCTTCGGTAGGCCTGGAGCGTGCCCAGCGGCGAGTAGGAGAAGGCCACCCACTCGTCGTTCACGGCCGCCACTCCCGCCAGCGCGAACTCGGACACCGAGACGTCGGCGGGGCCCAGGGAGAGGCGCCGCCCGCCGTTGCTCGTGATGGGGGCCGTCGTCTGGGCCGTCGTCTCCGCCGTGGCCTGCGCCCGCTCCACGATCCTCCGGCCCTCGACCGCGCGCTCGGCGAGACCGGCGGCCTCGAGCACCGCGGCTCGCAGCGCGAACGCGTTCACGTCGCGGGCCCAGATGCTGATGCGTCCCAGGGAGCCCGGGGGGGCTTCCGCGGCCGAGCCCGGGTCCGCCTCCGCCATGCTCGCCAGGACCTCGCGGACGTCGGCCCGCTTGAAGGCCAGCCGGACGGGAGGCGCCGCCTCCACGGACAGCGGTGGGCGCGGCTTTGGCGCGGCCCCGGAGCGCGAGACGCGCAGCAGGCCGGCGCCGGTGGCGATGCTCAAGCCGGTCTTCTCGAGTGCGGCCAGGACCTCGTCGCGGCCCACGCGCACGAGGTCCATGCTCATGCGGCCGGTCACGTCCTCGTCCACGATGAAGGCCTCGCCCGTGAGCGCGTGGAGCGCGTTGAAGACGTCGGCGGTGTCCACGTCGCGCAGGCGCAATGTGAGCGGCCCCTTGCCCGCGGTCGGACCCTTCGAGGAGGGCCCGCGCACCAGGAGCGCCGCGCCGGCGTCGCGGTCCGCCCGGCACTGCGCGTCCTCGGGCAGGAACGGGTCCTCGGCCGGGAGCGGGATCTCGGCGTCCACGCCCACCACCGGGCTGCGTCCGCGGACCTCGAAGCGGTAGCAGGCGCCGCGCCGGGTGATCAGGAAGTCGCTCACGCGGAAGAAGCCCCGCTCGAAGCGGCTCTCCAGGGACCTGAGCGAGGCCTCGCCCAGGACGAGGCCGCGCACCGAGAACTCCTCTCCCACGGAGGCGTGGGTCAGGATCACGGGCCGATCGCGCACCGCCGCCGCCATCTCCGAGAGGAACAGCCTCGGGTTCCGGCGCGCCCGGCGGATGGTGGCGATGGTCTCGGACTTCTGCGCGGCCATCATCTGGTCCCGGGCGTAGGCGTCGGCCTGGGGCCGGGGCACGGTGGGATCGCGGGGCCGGAAGCCCTCGGGCGGGGCGGGCACCGCCGCGGCCGCCGGGCGGAACGGGACGCGCAGCAGGGCCGTGACCTTCACGGGGCCGTCGGGGGCGGCGGCGAGGCTGACGCGGTCCACGTCGATGAGCCGGGGAGACAGGGCGACGAGGCGGAAGAAACGGTCGATCTCGGAATAGCTGCCGACCGCCGACAGCTCCAGCGGCACGTCCCCCCGCGCGCCGTTCTCGACGGGGGCGCGGGGCAGGATCTCCAGGCCCAGGAGCCGGGCGCCGCGGGCCAGGTCCGTCACGAGGGCCACGTCCGATCCGGGGTTGGCGCCGTCCGGGAGGATCCGGCGCAGGGTCTCCAGGCGCCGGTCGAGCAGCTCGCGCTCCTCGATGAAGGGACGCTCGGCGGCCGCGACCAGGAGGAGGACGCCGAGGGCCCCGAGCATGCCGCGCCGATCTTAACCCCAACGGAGGGCAGGCGTTTGACAAGGGCGCGCCGGCGCTGGTATCGTCCGGCCTAATTGAAAATGAAATTCATTTTCAATTTCATCTGGGAGGGGATTTTGACGGGATTGCGAGGCGGCGCGGGGCGCCGCGCCCTGGCTGTTTTCGTGCTGCTCGTGGCCTGCGCGGGGCTGGCCCCGGCCGCGGAGGACCAGGGCACCGAGGAGCTGCGCAAGCAGGTCCAGGCCCTCCAGGCGGAGGTGGCGCGCCTCAAGGCGGCGGGCGCCGACGCCGACCGGCTGGCCGAGCTGGAGCGGCGCATCGACCTGCTGGCGGCGGAGATCGAGAAATCGAGGACGGGCGGGGCGGCCGAGGCCGAGCCCGTGGCGGAGAAGCCGGTCCCTGGCTTCGGCCCCGCGGCCTCCAAGGTCTACGCGAAGCCGCACGGCGTCTCCATCGGCGGGTACGGCGAGGCGGTCTACGACAACGCGTCCGGGGAGCGGCAGGACGGCGAGCCGTCGGGGGCCACGGACCGGATCGACCTCGTGCGGAACGTCCTCTACGTCGGCTACAAGTTCACCGACAGCATCCTGTTCAACTCCGAGCTGGAGGTGGAGCACGCCACCACCGGGGAAGGGGACGAGGAGAAGGGCGAGGTCTCGGCCGAGTTCGCCTACCTGGACTTCAAGCCCTGGGAGAGCGTGGGGCTGCGGGCCGGCCTGCTGCTCATGCCCGTGGGCTTCGTGAACGAGCTGCACGAGGCCCCGGTCTTCCACGGCGCGCGCCGGCCTTCGGTGGAGACCGCCATCATCCCGTCCACCTGGCGCGAGAACGGCGCGGGCGTGTTCGGGGAGACGGGGCCGGTGCAGTGGAGGGCGTACCTGGTGGCGGGGCTGTCGAGCGCGGGGTTCGAGGCGGAAGGGATTCGCGAGGGTCGGCAGGGAGGCTCGGACAGCCTGGCCGAGGACCTGGGCGTGACCGCGCGCGCGGACTTCACCGGCGTCGCGGGCCTGCTGGCGGGGGCCTCCGTATTCACCGGCGAGTCCGGCCAGGGCAACGTGGTGGGCGGCGCGGAGCTGGGCGGCCGCGTCACGCTCTTCGAGGGCCACGCGCAGTACGAGTGGCGGGGCCTGCAGCTCCGCGTCCTCGGCGCGCGCACGCGCATCGAAGACGCCGCCTTGATCAACGAGCAGAACGGCCTGCTGGGCGCCGAGTCGGTCGGCGAATGCCAGCACGGCTGGTACGCGCAGGCGGCGTTCGACGTGATGACCCTGTGGCCGGCGGGGCGGTGGTCGGTGACGCCCTTCGTCCGCTACGAGGAGCTGGACACGCAGGCCGAGGTCCCCGCCGGCTTCGAGAGGGACCCGGCGAACGACCGGAGCGTGCTCGTCGCGGGCGTGGACGTGAAGCCGATCCCGGGCGTCGTCATCAAGGCCGACTTCCAGAGCGAGCGGAACCAGGCGCGGACGGGAACGAACCGCTTCCACTTCGCGGTGGGGTATCTCTTCTAGGCCATGGGGCGGGGAGGGTCTGCGCGTCGGCTGGTGGCCCTGGGCGCGGGGACGCTGCTCCTCGCCGCGGCCCGCGCGCGCGCCGGCGTGATCCTGACGGAGAAGGCCGCGCTGGAGCGTGCCTTCCCCGGCCAGGCGCCGGAGCGCAAGACGCTGTACCTGACGGATGCGCAGGCGGCGGCCGTGCAGAAGGCCGCGCGGTCGCGGCTGCCCTCGCGCATCGTCAAGGCGGTCGAGAGCGTCAGCTTT
>DAINRN010000136.1:3318-3792 GCA_036741815.1 Acidobacteriota bacterium | reverse complement strand
GCGCCACGACGGCGCCGTCACCGGGCGCGCGTACATCGACACCCACCTCGTGCGGACCATGCCGGAGACCGTGATGGCGGCGGTGGAGCCCGACGGCCGCCTGCGCATGGCGCTGGTCCTTCAGTTCAACGAGCCGTCGGACTACCTGCCGCGGGAGCGCTGGCTGACGCTCCTGAGCGGCAAGGCGCTCGACGACGACCTCTGGCCGGGGCGCGGCGTGCACCGCGTCACGGGGGCCACCCTCACGGTGCAGGCGTTGACGGAGGCGGTACGCCGCTGCCTGGCCGTCGACGCCCTCGTGGTCCGGGGCGCGAGATGAAGTACATGCAGGACGGCGGGTTCCAGCACAACCCCCTCATGCGGCTCACGCTGGCGCTCACGCTCCTGCTGCTCGTCGGCTTCTGGGCGACCAACTTCGGCATGTACTTCTCGAGGATGGGGCTGCGGCCCCGCACGGTGGTCGCCTACTACAAC
>DAINRN010000136.1:0-3308 GCA_036741815.1 Acidobacteriota bacterium | reverse complement strand
CCTTCCGGTTCAGCCCCTGGAGGGGGCGGGACCGTCGGAGGAGGAGTTCCGGCCGCCGCGATCGGTGGAGTCGATGCTGGAGACGACCCACATGCACCTCCCGATGATGAGCGTCGTCCTCCTGCTCCTCACGCACCTCGTGATCTTCGTGCCCATGCCGCGGGGTGCCAAGGTGGCCTTCATCGTGGGGACGTTCACCTCCGCGGCCCTCGAGGAGGGAGCGGGCTGGCTGGTCCGCTTCGTGAGCCCGGGCTTCGCGGCGCTGAAGGTGGTCGGCTTCCTCGGCCTGCAGGGGGCCATCGCCTTCCTGATCGCCGCCCTGGGCCTGTTCCTGTTCCGCGCGGGCCGGCGTCAGGCCTAGGTCCAGGCGCGGCAGCGGCGCGAGCACAAGGCCGCCGCCATGCACGAGGACGGCGCCGTCCACGCGACGCTCGAGTAGGGCCTAGCCGACCTTCTCGTTCAGCACGCGCGGGTCCACGGCCACGCCGGAGACGTAGACACCCCAGTGGAGATGGGGCGCGACGGCCAGCCCCGACTCCCCGGACAGGCCGATGGGCGCGCGGGCCTCCACCCGCTGGCCGGGGACGACGTCGATCCGCGACAGGTGATAGAAGACGCTGATCACGCCCTGGCCGTGGTCGAGGACCAGCGTGTTCCCGGTGAGGGCCAGGGCGGCCGCGAGCAGGACCGTGCCCGCGGCGGGGGCCTGCACGGTGGTGCCTTCCGGCACGTCGTAGTCCAGGCCGCGGTGGTACTCGCCGTAGACGCTGTCCATCATCCCTTCCACGGGCGAGCCGCCGATGTAGGTCTGCGGGGATCCGAAGCTCGTCGTCGGCGGCACGTCCACGGGCGCCTGGAAGGCCCCGCGCCACTGCTGCAAGCCGGTGACCGTGCGCAGGGTGAGCAGGAGCTGGCGGCTGTCGCGCACGCGCCGCGGGGAGTCCAGGAGCGGCCGCCTTCCCTCGGGGATCACGACCACGCGGGGCGGATACGCGCGAGGCGCCACGGTGATGGGAACGGGTATCCGGATCCGGCCGCGGCCGACGAGTTCCACGCCGAGGGTAGTGGGCCCCGGGGCGAAGTCGGCGGGCAGCGCCACCAGCGCGCGCAGGCCGGCGCTCGTCTCCAGGAAGCGGAAGCGCCGGCCGTCGATGTTCGCGTACGCGATGGCGCGGATGGGGTGGCTCGCGCGGAGCCGGACCACGATCAGCCCGCCCGGGTAGGCGGCGCCCGCGTCGGCGGTGATGGTGTAGCGGCCCACGCGGCGCACGACGTCCTGCGCGGAGCTCGTGCCGACCGGCGCGAGGAACAGCACCGGCAACAGGAAGGCCGCCGGCGGTCGTGGGGTCATCTTTTCTTTGACCCCCCACCCCACCCTCCCCACGTAGGGGGAGGGAGTTGCTGTTGCGAGATCGGCACCGCGCTTTCCTATCGTCCCACGGTCGCGCGGCATGCCCGGTCCAGGGCCTCGAGGAGCGCCGGCTCCTCGCCGGGCAGGACGGTGCGGAGGTCGAGCAGCAGCCGCCCTTCCGCCACGCGCGCGAGCACCGCGGGCCGACCCGCCCGCAGGGCGGCGGCCAGGCGGTCGGGGCCGAGCGAAGCGTGGGTGACCGTGACGAGCGCCGTCTTGACCTCGACGGCCGGCGCGGCGCCGCCGCCCACGGCCGACGCGCCGTCGACGACCGCGACGTCCAGGTGCGGCTGCGCGCCGCGGAGCGCAGCCGCCAGGGACTCCGCCCTGAGGCGGACGTCGTCGGCGGAGGCGGTGAGCATGCGCTGGACCGGGACGTGGACCGCGGCCCGGCCCGCCTCGTGGGCCGCGAGTACGGCGTCCAGCGCGGCGACCGTCATCTTGTCCACGCGCAAGGCGCGGTAGAGCGGGTTGCGGCGCATGGCGTCGATGGCGGCCCGCCGCCCCGCGGCCAGCCCCGCCTGCGGCCCGCCCAGGAGCTTGTCCCCGCTGAACGTCACCGCGTCCACCCCGGCCTCCAGGCTGGATCCGGCGGTCGGCTCGAGGTGCAGCGGCGGCGGGAGCGGCTCGAGCAGCCCGCTCCCCAGGTCCTCGACGATGGGGACCTCCGCGGAGCGCGCCAGCGCCACCAGCTCGGCGAGCGTGGGGGCCTCGGTGAAGCCCACCATGTGGAAGTTGCTGGGGTGGACCTTCAGGATGAGGCCGGTGTCGGGGCCGAGGGCCGAGCGGTAGTCGGCGATGCGCGTGCGGTTCGTCGTCCCCACCTCGCGCAGCCGCGCCCCGCCCTTGCGCAGGACGTCGGGGATGCGGAACGAGCCGCCGATCTCGACCAGCTCGCCGCGGCTGACCAGGACCTCGCGGCCCTCCGCGAACGTGTTGACGGCCAGCAGGACGGCGGCGGCGTTGTTGTTGACCACCACCGTGGCCTCGGCGGCCAGGATCCGGCGCAGGCGCGACTCCGCGTGGGACTCGCGGTCGCCCCGCTGGCCCGACACGAGATCCAGCTCGAGGTTCGTGTAGCAGGCCGCGACCTCCGCCACGCGGGCCGCCGCCTCCGGCGGAAGGGGAGCGCGGCCCAGGTTCGTGTGGATCACGACACCGGTGGCGTTGACGACGTGGACCAGGGACGGCGTCTCGGTCCGCTCCATGCGGCGCAGCAGCGCGCCCGGCACGTCCGCGAGCGCCTCGTCAACCCCCGCCGCGTCGCCCGCGGAGGCCGTGGCCCGAGCCTCGTCGAGCAGGCCGCGGACGTGCCTGAGCAGGGGGCCCCGCCCGAATCGCTCCTCCAGCGCGCGCAGGGCGGGCTCGCGCAGGAGCTGCTCGACCGAGGGCAGCCGGCGGCGCAAATCGGCGTGCGCACCCATGCGCAGACTATAAGCCCAGACCCGCAACGGAGCGTGGGAGTCGACTTACTGCAGGCGCGGCGAGCGGAGCGGGATTCACTCCCGCGGAGCGAGCGGGGGGTCAGGGGGGCGCGACGCAGCGCCCCCCTGCTCAATGAGGAGCGGAGCGGGATTCACTCCCGCGGAGCGAGCGGGGGTTCAAGGGGGTGCGGCGCAGCACCCCCTTGCTCAAGGATTGACCTGCGAGGGAGGCTGCCCTATTCTCGCCGCAGCCATGGGCCGGGAGCGGGCGAAGACCTTTGCTGACCGGCTCCCTCCCGTCGTCCCCCGGGAGGAGGCCGACATCTCGCACCTTTCCGACGAGATGGCCGACATCCTCTACCCGGGCCGTCGCCCGCGCCCGTTCCGGATGGGCGTGACCTTCGACGCGTTCGAGGGGCCCGGGTCCGCGCGCGCGGTCGAGCTGGCCCGCCGGTCCGCCGTCTACCGTGAAG
>DAINRN010000135.1:0-8109 GCA_036741815.1 Acidobacteriota bacterium | reverse complement strand
CGCCCGGCTGCGACCGACGATCCTCCCGAAGCTCTGGACGCTGTCGGCCTCCTCCTGGATGTGCCACACCATGAACTTGAGCCACTTCTCGGGGACGAACCGGAGCCCGTAGCCGAACATGTGGGCCGCAGCCAGCTCCCGGTAGGCCTGGCTCTCCATGAGCTGGACCACCATGGCGCGATATTCCGGGGACATCTGGTCTTCTGTATGGACTTCAGTGGCCATTCTTTCTTTGACCCCCCACCCCACCCTCCCCACGTAGGGGGAGGGAGTTGCTGCTGCCAGTACTGCTCCGCGCTTCGTTGCTCGGTCGGCCCACCCTATCCCTCGCCACGTTCCCTCAACATCTCGCGCGCGATGACCAGCTTCTGGATCTCGCTCGTGCCCTCGTAGATGCGGAGCGACCGCACCTCGCGGTAGAGGCGCTCCACGGTCGCGCCCTTCAGCACCCCCTGGCCGCCGTGCAGCTGGAGCGCGCGGTCCACCACCCTCTGCGCCATCTCCGTGGCGGCCAGCTTGGCCGTGGCGCCTTCGCGGCGGAAGCGGGCCGCGCCCGAGTCCGCCGTCCAGGCGGCGTGGCGCACGAGCAGGCGAGCGGCCTGGAGGTCCACGTGCATCTCGGCCAGCGCCATCTGCGTGGCCTGGAAGTCCGCGAGGGCGTGACCGAACTGCCGGCGCCTCCGCGACCACGCCAGGGCCTCGTCGAGGGCCCGCGCGGCCAGGCCGCAGGCCGCCGCCCCCACGCTGGGCCGGAAGGTGTCGAGCGTGGTGAGCGCGATCTCGTAGCCCCTTCCTTCCTCGCCCAGCAGCACCGCCGGCGTGTCGTGGAAGCGCACCTCGCCCAGCGGATGGGGCGCCATGACCTCGAGCGGGCGCACGGAGATGCCCGGGGCCTCGGCGTCCACGAGGAACATCGACAGGGCGCGGCGCGGCTCGGCGTCGGCGGTCCGGGCCAGCACCGTGTACAGGCCGGCGATGCCGGCGTTCGAGATGAGCGTCTTCAGGCCGCGCAGCCGCCAGAGGGCGCCGTCACGCGCGGCGCCCGTGGCCACCGCGGCCAGGTCGGACCCGGCCTCGGGCTCGGTGACCGCGAAGGCGCAAAGCATCTGCCCCGCGGCCACCGCGGGCAGCCAGCGCTGCCGCTGGACGTCGCTGCCGGCCAGGCCGATGGGGTACGAGCCCAGTCCCTGCATGGCGAAGGCGGTGTCGGCCAGCGACGAGAAATAGGCCAGGCCCTCCCGGACCGCCACCAGCGAGCGCAGGTCCATGAGCCCGTGGGGAGGAGCGACCGCGAAGCCGAGCAGGCCGGCCCCGGCCAGATCGCGCGCCACCTCGCGGGTCCGCTCCGCGGGCCGCGACTCGTCCTCCCCGGAGTCGCGCAGCCGGCTCTCGCCGAAGGCGCGGACCTTGTCCTGGAGCGACCGGTGCCGGTCCTCGAGGAACGGGTCCTTCATTCCGGTGTCCCATCGAACCGCGGCGGACGCCTGGCCATGAAGGCGGCGTAGCCTTCCTGGAAGTCCGGGCGCGTCATGAGCTCGGCCTGGATGCGCGCCTCCTGCTCGAGGGCTGTCTCCAGGTCCATGTGGGCCTCTGTGAAGAGCGCGCGCTTGGTCTCCGCGATCCCCTCGAGCGGCCCCCGCACCAGGCGGTCCACCATCTCCCGGGTCTCGGCGGACAGGCGTTCGCCGGGCACCACGCGGTTGTAGAGCCCGATGCGCAGCGCCTCAGCGGGATCGATGAACTCGCCGGTCATGAGCAGCTCGGTGGCGCGGCCCAGCCCGACGATGCGCGGCAGCATCCAGGCCGCTCCCATGTCCGCGCCCGAGAGCCCCACCTTCACGAAGAGGAACGCGATCTTCGCGGTGTCCGCCGCGATCCGGAGGTCCGAGGCCATGGCGAGGATGGCCCCCGCGCCCGCCACGGTGCCGTTGAGCGAGGCCACGATGGGGCGGGGCAGGGCGCACATCGCGCGCACGAGGTCGCAGGTCAGGCGCGTGAACTCCAGGAGCGCGGCGCGGTCGCGCTGCACGAGGCGGCCGATGATGTCCTTGACGTCCCCGCCCGTGCAGAAGGCGCGCCCCGTGCCGGTGAGGACCACCGCGCGCACCCCGGGCCGGCCGGCCAGGCCGCGGAACGTCTCCGTCAGCTCCCGGTAGACCTCGAAGGTCAGGGCGTTGAGGCTCTGCGGGCGGTCGAGGGTGATCGTCGCCACGGACCCGGACTCGTCGTAGTGGAAGCTCCGGGGGTTCACGCCGCGTCCTCCTCGAGGGAGCGGGCGAGGCTGCCGAGCAGGTCGCGCAGCCGCGTCAGGTCGTCGGGGGGGACGCGCGCGAGCAGGACCGCCACGTCGCGCCGGTGCCGCGGGATGATGCGCCGCATGAGCCTCTGGCCGCGGGCGGTGAGGCGGACGCGCACGGCCCGGCGGTCGTGCGGCACCGGGCGCCGCTCCGCCAGGCCCAGGCGGACGAGGCGGTCCACGATGCCCGTGACGTTGCCCGCGGTGACCAGCAGCTCGCGCGTCAGCTCGCCCGGCGTGATCCCCTCGTCCCGCCGGTACAGCTGGGCCAGGACGTCGAACTGCGGGAGCGTCAGCGCCACGGGCACGCGGCGGCGCACCTCACGGAGCATGAGGCCGTGGGCCTTGAGCAGCCGCACCCAGACGGAGAGCGCGAGCTGACCGTCCCCGCCCCGCGCGAGGGCCGCGCTCCTCCTCACAGGAGGGCCACCGCTTCGATCTCCACGCGGGCGTCGTCCTCCAGCAGACCGCGCACCTCAACGAGAGCCATGGCGGGGAAGTGCTTCCCCATGAGACGGCGGTAGGCCTCGCCGACCTCTCGCTGCTGCGCGCGGTACTCGCGCTTGTCGGTCACGTAGAGGGTGAGGCGCGCCACCGACGCCGGCGCGCCGCCGGCCTCTCGCACGACCGCGAGGACGTTGGCGAGCGCCTGCGCGAACTGGGCCACGAAGCCGCCGGTCACCATCCGCCCCTGGCCGTCCCATCCCACCTGTCCCGCGACGAAGAGCACTTCCCCCGTGCCCTTCATTCCGTGGCTGTACCCTCGGGGCGGGGCCAGGGATGCGGGGTTGACGGCGACGGGGAGGCTCACACCAGCGTCCCGCCGTCGAGGCTCAAGGCCTGGCCCGTGATGCCGCGGGCCTCGTCGCCGCACAGGAAGACGACCAGCGCCGCCACCTCGTCGGCCGTCATCAAGCGCTTCTGCGGGCTCATGTCCTCGAGCCGCTTGCGCACGTCGCCGGCGGCAAGGCCGGTCTTCTCCACGATGCGCGCCACGGAGGCGTCGGTCATGGGCGAGTCCACGTAGCCGGGGCATACCGCATTCACGGTCACTCCGCGCTCGGCGGACTCCAGCGCGGCCACCTTCGTGAGTCCCAGCACGCCGTGCTTGCTGGCGGCGTAGGCGGCGATGTAGGGGTAGCCGGTCTTTCCCGCGATGGAGGCCAGGTTCACCACCCGGCCCCATCCCCTCTCCATCATCCCGGGCAGCGCCGCCCGCAGGCAGAAGAAGGTGCCGCTGAGGTTGGTCTCCAGCGCGGAGCGCCAGACCTCGTCCGAGGTCTTGACCAGCGGCGCGGAGGGGGCGACGCCGGCGGCGTTCACGAGCACGTCGACGGGGCCCGCCTCGCGGAAAAGGGCGAGGACGCTTTCGGGGCGGGCCACGTCGGCCACGACGGCGACCGCGCGCGCCCCGCGGGCGCGCGCTTCCTCCGCCACCGCCTCGACCTCGGATCGCGTGCGCGCGGCGAGGACCAGGTCCGGGCCCTGGGCGGCCAGGCGCAGCGCCACCGCCCGGCCGATCCCGCGCCCCGCGCCCGTCACCAGGGCGCGCCTCTCGCGGAGCGTCATGATGCTTTAAATCTAAAGTAATTACGGTCCCGACGTCAAGGGCTGCGCGCGGCCGCGGTTCTCGGATATCCTGGGCGGGAGCGCATGGAGAGCAAGACGCGAGGCCGGCCCGGGGCGTCGCTGCAGGAGGCGGTCTGGGGCATGGCCGCGAGGCTGGAATCGATCAGGAGAGGGGAGGCGCGCATGCTGGAACCCGGATCCCAGGCCCCCGACTTCACCGTCCAGGACCACACGGGCCAGACCCGCAAGCTGTCGGACTATCGCGGCAAGTCCGTGGTCCTCTGGTTCTACCCGAAGGCCGACACCCCGGGCTGAACGAAAGAGGGTTGCGGGTTCCGCGACCACAACCAGGAGTTCACCGCCAAGGGCGCGCAGATACTGGGCATCAGCTTCGACAACGTGCAGGACAACGCCGCCTTCGCGAAGAAGTTCAACTACAACTTCCCGCTCCTGTGCGACACCACGCGGGAGATCGGCCTGGCCTACGGCGCGTGCGACGATCCGAAGGCGGGATCGGCGAAGCGCATCAGCTACATCATCGGGCCCGACGGCCGGATCGCGAAGGCCTACCCGAAGGTCAACGCCGCCACCCATCCCGAAGAGGTGCTGAAGGACCTCTGAGCCCGCCGGAGCGTTCGTTGACATTTGCGGGGGCTTCCGTATCCTGGCCCCGCCTTTCCTGACCTTCCCGCATCCACGGAGGATCGCCGCGCTCAATGGCCGCACGCGAAGGCTGGGGCTCGAGGGTCGGTCTCGTGCTGGCCATGGCGGGCAACGCCGTGGGCCTGGGCAATTTCCTGCGCTTCCCCGCCCAGGCGGCCCAGAACGGCGGCGGTGCGTTCCTCATCCCGTACCTGATCTCCTTCCTCTTGATGGGCGTCCCACTGCTCTGGGTGGAATGGGCCATCGGCCGCCACGGCGGCCAGTTCGGCCATCACTCCCCGCCGGGCATGTTCGACCGCATGGGCCGGCAGTGGTGGCTGAAGTACGTCGGCGTGATCGGGCTGTTCAGCTGCATGACCGTCGCCGGGTACTACTGCTACATCGAGTCGTGGACCCTCGCGTACGTCTGGCATTCCCTCACGGGCACGTTCCGCGCCGAGGACCCCGTGCAGTTCTTCCCGCGCTATCTCGGCGTCCACGAGGAGTCCCTCTTCTCGCTGCCGGGCGAGGCCTTCTTCTGGTTCGTCCTGACCGTGAGCCTGAACGTCTGGATCCTGTCGCGCGGGCTGGCCAAGGGGATCGAGCTGGCCGCGAAGATCGGCATGCCCCTCCTCATCCTCTTTGGAATCATCCTCGCCATCCGGGGCTTGACCCTGTCCACCTCGTCCCCCGGTGTCGTCCAGAGTCCCCTCGATGGGCTGAACTTCGTCTGGAACCCGAACCTCTCCGGCCTGACCAACCCGTCCACCTGGCTGGCGGCGGCGGGGCAGATCTTCTTCACGCTCTCGGTGGGGATGGGCTCGGTCCATTGCTACGCGGCCTACGTGAAGAAGAACCATGACGTGGCGCTGAACGCGGCCTCGGCGGGATGGATGAACGAGTTCGTCGAGGTCCTCCTGGGAGGATCCATCCTGATCCCCATCGCCACCGCCTATCTCGGCCTGGCCGCCGTGCAGCAGGCCACGATGGGGGGCAGCGGGTTCGGCCTCGGCTTCCTGACCCTGCCCAAGCTCTTCAACAACTGGGGCTGGTTCGCGCCGATCGCGGGGGCCATGTGGTTCGGCCTGCTGTTCTTCGCCGGCATCACGTCCTCGCTGGCCATGGGGCAGCCGGTGATGGCCTTCTTCGAGGACGAGTTCAAGGTGTCCCGCGCCCGCGCCGCGCTCATCTTCGGCGCCGTCACCTTCGTGCTGGGCGGCTTCTGCGTCTGGCTCTATCCCGGCGGGGCCTTCGACGAGTTCGACTTCTGGACGGGGACCTTCGCGCTCGTCCTGTTCGCGCTGGCCGAGTCCCTGATCTTCGCGTACGTCTTCGGCCTGGACCGCGGCTGGGAGGAGATCACGCGCGGCGCGGACATGCGGGTGCCGACGTTCTTCCGGCCGGTGATCAAGTACGTCACCCCGGTCTTCATCCTGGTGGTGTTCCTGGCCGCCCTCATCAAGCCCGCCGGCGACTGGGGCGACGCCTTGCGCGGCCTCTTCTCTGGAGCGGGCTGGAAGCTGGCCGCGGACAGCGTGATCGGGAAGCTCACGCACGCCGGGGTGGAGGGATACGCCTGGTTCGACGCTCAGGGCCGCGGCACCCGCTTCCTGGTCGTGGACCTGACGCGCCTGCTGCTGCTCATGCTGCTCGCCGGGGTGGCCTTCCTGGTATGGAAAGCGTGGCGCGCCAAGGCGGAAAGGACTGCATGACGACGGCCGCCTGGACGATGCTGGTCGTGACCTGGGCCGTGATCACGTTCTTCACGGCCAAGTTCTTCTGGATGGTGCTGACCCATCCCCATCCGGAGGAGCTCGATGACTCCACCGACGGGATCCTGAGGAAGGACGCCTAGCCTTCGCGGCTACGGCGCCGCGACACTGGAGGACGATTTGGCCAAAAGCCAGCTTTTCGCAACCAAGCCCCTGAGCCTCCTGCTGGAGGAGATGAAGGGGGAGGACCGCCTGCGACGCTGCCTGGGGCCGGTCCAGCTCTCCAGCCTGGGGATCGGGGCCATCATCGGCACCGGCATCTTCGTCCTCACGGGCGTGGCCGCCCACGACCGCACGGGGCCGGCGTTGATGCTCTCCTTCGTGTTCGCCGGAATCACGTGCATCTTCGCCGCCCTCTGCTACGCGGAGTTCGCCTCCATGACCCCGGTGGCGGGCTCGGCCTACACGTACGCGTACGCCACCCTCGGGGAGATGTTCGCGTGGATCATCGGCTGGGACCTCATCCTGGAGTACGCCGTGGCCTCGTCCACGGTGGCCCACGGCTGGTCCCACTATTTCCAGGACTTCACCAAGAACCGCTATATAGCCCCCCTCATCGGGGGTTGGCAGGTGCCCCACGTCCTGACCAACGCCCCCTTTGACTACGACCCAGCCACGGGGCACCTGGCCACCACCGGCACCTGGTTCGACCTCCCCGCCATCGTGATCACCTTCATCATCACCGCCATCCTCGTGAAGGGGATCAAGGAGAGCGCGTCCTTCAACACCGGCATCGTGATCATCAAGATCGTGATCGTGCTTTTCGTGATCCTGGTCGGCGCCTTCTACGTGAACCCGGAGAACTGGCACCCGTTCGCTCCCTTCGGATACACCGGGTTGAGCTTCTTCGGCAAGACGCTCTTCGGCCAGACCGGCGCCGGCGGCGAGCCCCTGGGGATGCTGGCGGGCGCGGCCATCGTGTTCTTCGCCTATATCGGCTTCGACTCCGTCTCCACGCACGCCGAGGAGGCCCGCAACCCCAGCAAGGATGTTCCCATCGGGATCATCTCCTCGCTCGTGATCTGCACGGTCCTCTACATCGCGGTGGCCGCCGTCCTGACCGGCATGGTCCGTTACGACAAGATCAACATCGACGCGCCGGTTTCAAACGCCTTCATGCAGGTCGGCCTGCCCTGGGCACAGCTGCTGATCTCGGTGGGGGCGGTGGCGGGGATCACGTCCGTGCTCCTGGTGATGATGCTGAGCCAGCCCCGCGTGTTCCTGGCCATGGCCCGCGACGGCCTGCTGCCCGAGAGCTTCTTCGGCGCCATCCACGAGCGGTTCCGCACGCCCTGGAAGTCCACCATCCTCACCGGCGTGGCGGTGGCCACCATGGCCGCCTTCCTGCCCCTGCGCATCCTGGCGGAGCTGGTGAACATCGGCACCCTGCTCGCCTTCGTGATCGTCTGCGCGGCGGTCCTCATCATGCGGCGCAAGCACCCGGAGGCGGAACGGCCTTTCCGGGCGCCGTTCGTCCCGCTGGTCCCGATCCTGGGCGTCCTCTGCTGCCTGGTGTTGATGTTCTCGCTTCCGCCGGAGAACTGGCTCCGCCTGTTCGTCTGGCTGGCCATCGGGTTCGTCATCTATTTCGGCTACGGCCGCAAGCACAGCGTCCTGGCGCGGCTGCGGGCCGAGGGGAAGCTGTAGCGCGTCAGCCGAGGACGTTGGGCGATCCCTGCTTCGCCCCCGTCCATCCCACCCGGTACTGGCACGGCGCCGCGGGCGCCGCGGGCGTGACGGACACGGTCACGGTGGCCTCCAGGCCGCCGGTCGTGAACCGTCCGGTGATGGTCAGGACGGCGGGTTTTATTGCTGATTCGGCGACCACCG
>DAINRN010000134.1:0-8126 GCA_036741815.1 Acidobacteriota bacterium | reverse complement strand
TGCGCCAAGCTGTTCGACATCACGCCCGACCTACAGGTCACCCCAGGTCTCGCCAGCGGATACGAATGGTCCGACGACAAGCTTGCGCTCACGATCAAGCTGCGGCCCGGCCTGAAGTTCGACGACGGCGAGCCGCTCGACGGCGAGGCGGTGAAGTACAACTTCGACCGGAACCTCACGCTCATCGAGGGGTTCCAGAACTTCGAGGTCCCCGAGGCGCTGTACACGGCCGCCGAGCTCCAGCCCCGCGCGGCGTCGGGCTGGATCCACGAGCTGCCCGCGCACGAGGGCCAGGCCCTCGAGGTGCAGCTCACGGTGGCGGGGACGCGGGTGGACGGCCTGCTCTACGACGATCCCGCCGATCCAGTGCGCGGCCTGGACACTCTCTATCTCGGCCTCGACAAGGACACACAGGGCGGCGTCATCTTGAAGCCCGCGCCGGCGCTGGGCATGGATGCGTCGGCCTTCGCCGGCCTCGCCCTGCCTCTGGGGGCGACCGACGCCGCGGCCTACTTCCGCCTCTTCGAGCTCTCCCCCGACGCCACGCGGATCATGCTCTACCGGCCGAGCCTCCATCCGCTCCGCGCCAGCAAGCCGCGGATAGAGGAGCCGGCCCTGGCCGCCACCGGCGGCTTCGTCGGCGGCTGGGCGGACCGCACCTATGGGGACGGCGATCTCGGTCCCGTGCTCTGGGAGGGCGGCGACGGCACCGCCGAGCGGCGGTACCTCGAGACCGTGGCCCTCAGCATCCGCCAGTTCACCCGGCTGACGGACTTCGCCATGGACCGCACCGGATGGGACCTGCTCGTCACGTACCTGCCGTTCCCCGATTCGTCGCTCCATGCCTGGCTGGGTCGCCTGGACCCGTCGCTGCCCGGGCACGACGCCGCGCTGGCGCGCCGCCTGCAGCCGTTCCTCGACCAGGTCCTCGGCGCCGCCGACGCCTTCGTCGGCCACGTGGCCGACCGCGCGGGCGCGGAGACGCTGATCGCGGTGGGCGCGGATCACGGCATGGGCGGGGCCGACCGCGTCGTCAACCCGAACGTGGCCCTGCGCAAGGCGGGCCTGCTGGCCGTGGACGCGCGGGGGAAGATCGACCTCGCCCGCACGCGGGCCGTCTACTTCACCGGGAACTCGGCCTTCGTCCTCATCAACCGCGCCGGTCGCGACGGCGGCATCGTGAGGCCGGAGGAGGAGGACGGAGTCCGGCGCGAGGTGGCGGCCGCGCTCACCGCCATACGCGATCCCCGCACCGGCGTCTCACCCGTGACGGGCATCGTCGATCCGCGGCAGGCGAACGGGCGCGATCCCGCGATGGGAGGCCCCGACGGCGGGGACCTGTACCTGTCGCTCCTGCCCGGGTACGACCTCTCCGGCGACCTGGAGGGCGAGGCGGTGGAGCCCATGGCTCCCAAGGGCGTGCACATCTCGAACCCGGAGCGACCCGAGATGCTGGCCTCGTTCGTGGTGGCCGGGCCGGGCGTGGCGCCGGGAGCGAAGCTGGGGACGATCCGCCAGATCGACATCGCCCCGACGCTCTGCGCCCTGCTCGGCATCTCGCCTCCCGCGCAGGCCACGGGCAGCGTTTTGCGTGCGGCCCTGGCCCGGGCGCCGGTTCCGGAGGCGGTCCGGGCGCCGTGATAGCCTCGCTCCTGGCCCCATGAAGAGAGCCCTCCCCGATGTCCCTGCCGCCGCAGCGCCGCGCGTCGCCGAAGGCATCCTCGACCTGGTGGGCGACACGCCGCTCCTGCACCTGCGGCGGTTCGCTCCGGAAGGGGCGGGCGACATCTACGCGAAGTGCGAGTTCTTGAACCCGGGGGGCAGCGTCAAGGACCGCGCGGCGCTCGGCATGATCGACGAGGCCGAAGCCGCGGGCCGGCTGCGGCCGGGGGCCACCATCGTGGAGCCCACGGCGGGCAACACCGGCGTCGGCCTCGCCCTCGTCGGCATCAGCCGGGGCTACCGCGTGGTGATGGTGGTGCCCGAGAAGTTCGTGGGCCCCAAGACCGAGGTCATGCGGGTGCTGGGGGCCGAGGTGATACTCACTCCCACCGAGGCCGGGATGCAGGGCGCCATCGCCAAGGCCCGGGAGGTGGCGGCCGCCCTCCCCGGCTCGTTCGTGCCGCAGCAGTTCGAGAACCCCGCCAACCCCGCGTACCACTACAAGACCACCGCCGCCGAGATCCACACCCAGCTCGGCCGCATCCCCGACGCCGTGGTGCTGGGAGCGGGCACGGGCGGCACGTTCACCGGGGTGGCCCGTTACTTCAAGGAGCGCGAGCCGCGCGTGCGCGCGGTGCTGGTGGAGCCGCAGGGATCGGTGTGGGGCGGCGGCCCCGCGGGGCCGCACAAGGTGGAGGGGATCGGCAACTCCTTCTGGCCCGGCGCCCTGGACCGCTCGCTCATCGACGAGATCCGCACCGTCGGCGACGACGAGTCCTTCGCGGTGGTGAAGGAGCTGGCGCGGACCGAGGGCCTCCTCGTCGGCGGCTCTTCCGGCTCGGCGGCCTTCGCGGCCCGGGACGTGGCGCGCGCGATGGGCGCGGGTTCCACGGTGGTCACCGTCCTGGCCGACGGCTTCGAGCGCTACCTGGGCAAGGGGATATTCGAGAATCTTTGACGTGGACAATGTCGGCGCGCGGAGCGGGATTCACTCCCGCGGAGCGCGCGGGGGTCCAAGGGGGTGCGGCGCAGCACCCCCTTGCTCACGATTTCGAGGTGAACGCACATGGGTTTCGCTACCGACTGCATCCACGCCGGGCAGGAGCCCGATCCCTCGACGGGCGCCATCATCACGCCCCTCTTCCAGACCTCGACCTACGTGCAGGAGGGCCTGGGCCGGCACAAGGGCTACGAGTACGCGCGCACCCAGAACCCCACCCGGCGGGCGCTGGAGAAGAACCTGGCCGCGCTGGAGGGCGGGACGGACGCCTATTGCTACGCCTCCGGCATGGCCGCGACGCACGCGGTCCTCGCGCTCCTGGAGGCCGGGCAGCGGGTCGTGGTCTCGGACAACGTCTACGGAGGGACGCACCGCCTCTTCACGAAGGTGCTCTCGCGCTGCGGACTGCAGTTCGCGTTCCTGGAGGCCAGCGACTCCGCGGCCCTCGACGCCCAGGCCGGCGACTTCGCCATGCTGTGGATCGAGACGCCGACCAACCCCCTGATGAAGATCTGCGACATCGCCGCCCTGGCCGAGGTGGCCCGCAAGCGGCGGGCCATCCTGGCCGTCGACAACACCTTCCTGAGCCCGTTCCTGCAGCGGCCCCTGGCCCTCGGGGCGGACATCGTCGTCCACTCCACCACGAAGTTCCTGAACGGGCACTCCGACAGCGTGGGCGGCGTGGCGGTGGTGCGCTCGGCCGCCCACGCCGACGCCCTGCGCTTCTACCAGAACGCCGCCGGCGCCATCCTCTCGCCGTTCGACGCCTGGCTCGTCCTGCGCGGCACGAAGACCCTCGCCCTGCGCATGCCGCGCCACGAGGAGAACGGGCGCAGGGTCGCGGAGTTCCTGCGCGGGCAGAAGAAGGTGCGCAAGGTCTACTGGCCGGGCTTCCCCGACCACCCCGGCCACGAGCTGCAGCGCCGGCAGGCCTCCGGCTTCGGGTCCATGATCACCTTCGACCTGGGCGGCCTGGAGCCCGCGCGCCGGCTTCTCGACACCGTGCGGCTGTGCGCGCTGGCGGAGAGCCTGGGCGGGATCGAGACCCTCATCTCGCACCCCGCGACCATGACCCACGCCGGCTACACCCAGGCCGAGCGCGACGCGCTGGGAATCTCCGACGGCCTGGTGCGGATCAGCGTGGGCTGCGAGGACGCGGAGGACCTGCTGGCGGACCTGGGCCGCGCCTTGGACGCCGTCTAGGTCCCCGCCGGCTTCCCGGCCACGCTCTCGTCCAGCCAATCCAGATACGGCTGGTGGCCGTCGGCGACGGGCAGGGCCAGCACCTCGGGGACCTCGTACGGGTGGAGCGAGACCAGCGCCTGCTTCAGGGCTTCGAACCGCTCGGCGCGGGTCTTGATCAGGAGCAGATGCTCCTCCTCCTTCTCCAGCGTCCCCTTCCACCGGTAGATGGAGGTGACGGCGGGCAGGACGTTCACACAGGCGGCCAGGCCTCCCTCCACCAGCGCGCGGCCGATGCGCTCCGCGTCCTCGGCCCGGGCCACGGTGGAGAGCACGACCAGGCGGCCGCTCACTTGCTCCCCCGCTCCGTGACCGCCTTCCACTGCGCCGGCGTGAGCGGGACCACGGACAGGCGGCCCTGGCGCACCAGCGGGCTGTCGGCGAAGGCGGCCATGGCCTTGATCTCGGCCAGCGTCACCGGCGTCTTCATCCGCCCCGTGGCCTCGATCTCCACCACCACCAGCCGCGGGTGGCCCCCCTTCGGGTCCGCGTAGGCCGCGCGCGTCACGCGCGCGGTGCCCACTACCGCCTTCTCGTCGCCGGTGTGGTAGACGAAGACCTCGTCCCCCGCCTTCATCGCCCGCAGGTTCTTCAGGGCCACCGGGTTCGTGACCCCGTCCCACACCGTCCGCCCCTCGCGCTCCAGGTCCGAGTAGCCGTAAGCCTTCGGTTCCGTCTTCAGCAGCCACACGCTCGCGCCTCCTCGGACCGATGATATCCGGGCTCCCGGCCAAACAAACGCTTGACAGCGCGCCGGCCACTCTCCTATTCTTACAGTGCTTTTTAGAATTTTACTGTAAGAACAGAATGGTCGATCCCGAAGGGATCCGCAAGCGCGTGCGTGGACGCCTCGCCGAGCAGCGCCGCCTGGTGCGCGCGCTGCTGGAGCAGCGCAGGCAGCTGCAAGGGTCCCTGTTCGTGCGCTACGGGGTTTGCGGCAAGGCGGGCTGCGCGTGCCGCCAGGGCGCGCGCCACGGCCCCTACTACGTGCTCTCCACGCGCAGCGGGGGCCGCGGCCGCTTCTCCTACCTGGAGGCCCGGCGCGTGGCGGAGGCGCGGGCGCTGGTGGCGAGCTCCCGCCGGTTCCGCGCGGGCCTCCGCCGGCTGCGCGTGGTCAACCGCGACCTCGTCGCCCTGCTGCGGCGCTACCAGGAAGGCGTCTCGCGCCGCGCCACGCGCAAGCTGGGCCTCCCCGCTCCCGTCCTCCCCAAGGGCCAGGTGTGATACCTTTTCCCCTCCGGGAAGGCCCCATGGTCACGAGGGAGGAGAACCGAAGGGAGCAGCGCGGGCTGCGGCGGAAAGCGGCGCTCCTGGCCTCCGTGATCGCCATCATCGCCCTCGTCGTCGGATCCCTCTTCGGCGACCGCGGCATCCTGCAGCTCATGGCCCAGCGCGAGCGCTCGCTGGAGCTGGCCCGGGAGATAGAGGAGATCCGCGGGGAGAACGCCCGCCTGGCCGCCGAGATCCACGCGCTGCGCACCGATCCGCGCGCCATCGAGCGCATCGCGCGCGAGCAGCTGGGGCTGGCGCGCCCCGGCGAGACGGTGTTCCTCATTCGCGACGCGGACGCGCCCGTCGTCCGCTGACGCGCGGCCGCGGCCGCGGCCGCCCAGGAATCTATTGACACCGGCCCGAGCGAGGCGAGTAGAATGGCCCGCCTTTTTGAGAAGGCCCCCAACGCGGCAACCGCGCGCAAGCTCACGGAGGGATGACTCGATGGCAAAGGCTATGAGCAAGTCCAAGATCGTGGCCGCCTTGGCCGAGAAGTGCGAGATCCCCAAGAAGACGTCGGCCGCCTATCTCGAGGAGCTCGCGAGCATGGCCCACAAGGAGGCGAAGAACGGCTTCACCATCCCCGGCGTGGGGAAGCTCGTGATCCGGCAGTACAAGGCGCGCATCGGCCGGAACCCGCAGACGGGCGAGGCCATCCGGATCCCCGCCCGGCGCCGCCTGAAGTTCGTCGTCGCGAAGGCCGCGAAGGACGCCGCCCTCGGGGCCCATTAGGAACGGGACCCCCGCGCGAAGGGACCCCTCCACCCTTCCGCGCCCCGCATGACCTTCCCCACGCCACATGGGCACCGCTGACGATCGGGACCAGGCCGCCGGCGACAGCCGCTCCTTCGGCGGCAGCCGCCTCGAGCTGGTCCAGGGCGATATCACTCGCGAGATGACGGACGCCATCGTCAACGCCGCCAACTCCGGCCTCCAGGGCGGCGGCGGCGTGGACGGGGCCATCCACAGGGCGGGCGGGACCGCCATCCTGGAAGAGTGCCGCGAGATACGCGAGCGGCAGGGCCCGCTGCCCGCGGGCGAGGCCGTCATCACCTCCGGGGGGCGGCTGGCTGCCCGCCACGTGATCCACACGGTGGGGCCCGTGTGGCGCGGGGGCGGCCACGCGGAGGCGGAGACCCTGGCGCGCTGCTACCGGAGCAGCCTGGCCCTGGCCGCGGCGCGCGGCCTGTCCTCGGTGTCCTTCCCCGCCATCTCCACGGGGGTCTACGGGTATCCCGTGGACGAGGCGGCGGCGGTCGCCCTGCGCACGCTGCGCGAGGTGCTGAGCGCGGGCTCGCCGGTCACGCTCGTGCGCTGCGTGCTCTTCTCCGAGCCGGACCTGCAGACCTACCGCCGCGCCCTGCGCGCCCTGCCGGACTGATCGCGCTCGGGTCGCGCGCGCTCGCTCCGGGGCGCGCGAATAGCTAGCCGATCGCCTTCTGGATCTCGGCCTCGAGGCCCGCGGCCCAGGCCTCGAAGTCCCCTTCCGATTCCACTACGATCTCGATCTTGCCGTCGGGCCGCTTGCGCACGCGCCCGGGGTGGCGCGGGGCCAGCGGGATGACGATGGCCTCGCGATGGATGCCGAGGCGGTCCGTCACCTCGAAGATCCGGTTGATCTCGCCTATGCCCACCACCTGCACCATCGCGCCCTCCCGCGCCGCAGCAGCATTCTCCGGCGGAGCCGCGCGGTCAAGTCGTCGTTGCGCACCTCCGGACCGGGCGATACAGTGGAATTCCATGGCCGAAGCGACTGCGCCGCCCGTCTCCGCGCGGGACGGGCAGACGATCGAGGATCGCGTCCTCGAGCTGGTGCGCGCCCTCGCCGCGGAGCTGGGCGGGGGACGCGCCCTGCGCGCGCTGTCGGCGCAGTCGTCGCTCGAGCGCGACGCGGGCCTGGGCAGCCTGGAGCGCGTGGAGCTCCTGCTCCGCCTGGAGGCCGCCTTCGGCCGCTCGCTCGACGAGGCGGCGCTGCAGGCCGACACGCCCGCGCAGCTGGCCCGCGCGGTGCGCCAGGCGGGCGGGCGGGCGGCGGCCGCCGCCCCCGAGAGATCACCCGCCCTGGCCGGCGCCTCGCCTTTGCGCTCCGCGGCCGCCACCGTCCACGGCGCCCTCTGGCAGCGCGCGCAGTCCAGCCCCGACCGTCCCCACGTCTACATGCGGGAGGACGACGGCAGCGAGGCGACCATCACCTACGGCCGCCTCCTCGGCGACTCCGCGGCGGTGGCGGGCGGGCTGCGGGAGCGGGGCGTCGGCAAGGGCGACGCCGTGGCCCTGATGCTGCCCACGGGCGCCGACTTCCTGCGCTCCTTCCAGGGCATCCTGATCGCGCGGGCGGTGCCCGTCCCCATCTATCCTCCCGTCCGTCTCGACCGCCTCGAGGAGTACGCCGCGCGGCAGTCGGCGATACTCGCCGACGCGGGCGTGCGCGTGCTGGTCACCGTGGGCCGCGCCACCGCGGTGGCGCGCGTGCTCCAGGCCCGGGTCCCTTCGTTGCGCGCGGTGGTCACCGCCGCGGACCTCATGGCCACCGGCGCCTCGTGGCCCGCGCCCGAGGGGGAAGGCTCGGACCCCGCCTTCATCCAGTACACGTCGGGCAGCACGGGCCATCCCAAGGGCGTGCTCCTCACCCACGACAACCTCCTCGCCAACATCCGCGCCATCACCGCCGCCTTCGAGGTGCGGCCGGACGACGTGGGCGCGAGCTGGCTGCCGCTCTACCACGACATGGGCCTCATCGGATCGTGGCTCTTCTGCCTGCACGCGGGCCTGCCCATCGCGATACAGAGCCCCCTCGCCTTCCTCGCGCGCCCCGAGCGGTGGCTCTGGTCGATCCACGCGCGCCGGGCCACCCTCTCCGCCGCGCCCAACTTCGCCTACGAGCTGTGCGTGCGGAAGGTGCCCGACTCCGCGCTCCAGGGGCTGGACCTGTCCTCGTGGCGGTGCGCGC
>DAINRN010000133.1:3970-8202 GCA_036741815.1 Acidobacteriota bacterium | reverse complement strand
GCAGGCCCTGGCGGCACCTGGCCGGACGGCCCTACCGCCTGCTGCTCCAGGAGAACTTCACGCGCTACGAGAGCGGCGGGCGGACGGGACACGGGATGGCCGAGATCACGCGGCGTCCCGCTTGAGCCCGCTCCCGATCTGGCTCCATGAGCTCGTGGTGGCGCCTTCCGCCTTCGTGCTGGCCTTCCTCCACGCGCGCCGGGCGCTGGGCGGGCGGCGCGCGGCGGGCGAGCTCGGCGCGCTCGTGGCCTACGGGTACGCTCTCGAGGCGGTGGCCATCCAGCTCTTCGGGTCGCACACCTACGGTCGCGGCTGGCTGCTCGCCCCCTTCGGGGTGCCCCTGGCCGTCGCCGTGGTGTGGGCCGCGGTCATCTCCTCTGCCATGGCCCTGGCCGCGCGGACCGGCTGGCCCCCTGCGGGGGCGCGCGCGGCGGCGGCGGCGGTCGTCGCCGTGACGCTGGACCTGCTGATGGAGCCCGTGGCGGTGCGCGTGGGCCTGTGGCGCTGGACGCCGCCCGGCCCGTGGCTGGGCGTGCCCGTCGGCAACTTCGTGGGCTGGACGGTGATCGTGGCCGGCTATGCGGCGGGCGCGGAGCGCTTCGCCGGCGACGGCCCCGCGCATCGAGAGGCGGGGTGGCGGCTGGTGCTGATCGGCGGATCCGTCCTGGCCCTGGTCGTGGTCGGGCTGGCGTGGAAGATGCTGCGCGTGGAGTGGCTGTTCACCGGCGGTCGCGGCTGGTGGGCGTGGGCCTCGATCCTCCTCGCCGCCGTCGTGGTGGGCTGCGGGAGCAGGGCCGGAGGGAACGGGGCGGGGCTGGCCGCGCGCCTGGGCCGCGCACGCGGCCGCCTGCCCTCGGTCGTGTTCCTCGGCCTGGCCGCCGTGTTCGCGATCGATGCGGCGGCGCTGCGGGACCCCTCGTTGTGGATGGCGGCCGCGGGCCCTGTCGCGGCCCTGCTCTGGATCAGCGGAAGAGCTTCTTCAGGCTCTTGAGCGCCGAGTCCCTCGGCGAGAGGGCCTCCAGCTCCTCCCGCGCGGCGCGGTGGCGGGGATTGAGGCGGACCGCGGTCTGCATCTCCGCCAGAGCCCGCGCCCGCTGCCGCATCACCTTGTAGTAGAGCCCGAACTGGTAATGGGTGTCCGCGTTGTCGGGATCGAGGCGGAGGGCCTCCAGGAACTCGCGCTCCGCCTTCTTCGCGGTGGCGGGATAGCTGGCCATGGCGATGGCCAGGCGGACGTGGTAGCTCGCCACCTGCGGCGCGATGTCCACGATGCGGGCGTAAAGCCTGATCGCGTTGGCGTAGTCCGACACCGTCATGCGGACGTCGGCCTCGAGCAGCAGGTGATCGAGCTGGAAGCCGGCCGCGACCGGCGGCTGGGCCTCAGGCGTGGCCGGCGGCGGCGGAGCTGCAGGCGCGGGCGGCGGCGGCACGGGCGGCGGCGGGGCTGCAGGCGGGGCCGGCTGCGGCTCGGGCGGCGGCGGGGCTGGGGGCGCGGCCGGCCGCGGCTCGGGCGGCGGCGGGACTGCCGGCGTCGACGGCCGCGGAGCGGGCGCCGTCGCGGCGGCGGCAGGTGGGGGCGGCGGCGGCGCCACGGTCCGCGCCGGTGGCGGGACCGGGAGGGCCGGCGCGGGCGGCGCGGCGGGCGGGGGTTCCGGCTTCCCCGCGGAGGCCGGCGGCCGTCCGGGCGCGTCCGCGGTCAAGCGAGCCAGGCGCAGCATGGCAGAGGCCCGGCCCAGGATGACCTCGACGTCCGTCTTGAGCTTCGCGTCGTCGCCCACCGCCTCCAGCAGCATGTGGTAGCGCTCCATCTTGTCCTCGAGCGCCTTGACCAGCTCGTCCTTGGGCGCCGTGCGCGAGACCTTGAGCCAGCCCTCGCGGTCGAGATGCGCGGAGCGCGCGAGCTCGCCGTCCACCTCCTCGAGCAGCGCCTCACGGGCGGAGGGGTCCGGCTGGTGGCGCAGGGCGGAGAGCAGGAACGTTCCCGTCTCGAGCTGGACGACAGGCGAGGCCGCCTCCTCGCCGGTGACGGCGTCGACGGTCGTGAGCACGCCCGAGGCGACGAGCGCGTAGACCGCGCGCAGCCGCTCGAAGTCCACGCCGCCCGTTACCCAGGCCAGCCGCCGCAGGCTCACGCGCCGCTGGGCCAGCTCCAGGATCTCCACCTCCTCCTTCGGGCAGTCCTTGACGTGGAAGTCGAACGGCGGCACGGCCACGAGGGCGGCCCGGCGGTCCATGTCCCCCAGCCCCGCCTCCACCAGCTCCTGGCTCTTCATGGTCCGGATGCCTTCGTAGACCAGACGGTTGACGGAAAGGCTCACCATGTACTCCAGGGGGATGGAGCACCGGCGCTCGTCAAAGAAGGCGGCGCCCTCGCTCAGGGAGAACAGCGACATCACGATGACCTTGACCTGGCGGGCCACGGAGTGGCCGAGCTCGTTCTTGTCCATGACCCCGGCCCTCACCAGCGCATCGCCGAACCGGCGCCGGTGCTTCCCGTCGTCCATGAGGGCGGAGGCGCGCGTGAACTCCTCGTCCGTGATCTGGCCCAGCGCGATGAGGGCCTCGCCCAGGCGGTCCTTCTTGAGGTTGCTCGCGGCGAAGACGATCCGGCCGTGGTCGAAGAACACGGTCTTCACGGTCTTGCCCGAGCGCACCTGGAGGTCGCCGCTCGCGCGGCCCTCGGAGAGCCGCCTCAGGGTTTCGGAGATGGGCGTGACCGACAGGTCCCTGAGCATCGCCCCCGATGATACGACTCCTGGGATCAGTAGACGAGGAGCGGCCTCCAGGGCCGGGGGGAGGGGCCGGCGGCCCAGGGAGGCGGGCCGGCGGCCGGGTCCAGGATCACGAGGCGGACGCCGAGGGCGCCGGGCAGCCGCCGGCCGGCCACCTCGCTCGACCGCGAGCCGCGCAGAGGCTGGAGAGCCGGCAGCCGGTACTCGCCGTCGTGCATCAGCCGATAGACGCTCAAGGACGGCCGTTGCCCGAGGGAGAGCCCGCGGTCGATCCCCACCGCCGGGGGCACGCCGAGGTCCCCGAAGATGCGGGACCTCCCCGAGGCGTCGCGGATGGTGACCGCCACCGTGCCGCCCCTGACCATGTCGGGCCGGAAGCGCACGGCCCACCATTGCCGGAAGGCCCGCGGGTCGCGGCGGCCGCGGACCGTGGCCAGGCCGAACGTCGGCATGGTGGGCTGAAGCTCGACGCCCGTCACCGCGGCCCCGCCGTCGAAGTCGAGGCGAAGGCCGGAGGCGCGGCCGTCGGGGACGAGGAGGTCGAGGAAGAGCCAGGCCTCCCGCGCGGCCAGGGCGAGGCCCAGCCCCTCGGCGTCGGGCACGATCTCGTGACGGACCGCGCCGTCCAGCGGGACGCGGAACGCGCGCCCGGAGGGGTCGCCCCACGCCGCGGCCATGCTCGAGGCGAGGAGGAGCGCGCCGGCCAGGGCGCAGGCCGCGCGCGCCGGGCCCGAGTCAGCCCAATGCCGCATCGCCAGCAGGAAGGCGGCGGCCAGGCCGCCCCAGGCCAGGACCGGAGGCAGCGCGCGCGCCGTGGCCACGGGCAGGCCGGCCAGGGCCAGATCTCCGGGCTGCAGCGCGGAGCCCAGGACGGCGGCCCCCAGGGCGAGCGCGAAGGAGAAGACCCGCGCCTCGGTGAAGACCAGGCGCTCGAGGGCCAGGGCCGCGCCCAGGAGGACGAACGGCGTGGCCGGCACCGCGTACTTGTTGAAGACGTGGTACAGCGGGTACGTCGCGGCCAGGATGACGACGGGCACGACGAGCGGCACCACGCGGCGCGCGAAGGTCAGGGGGACGGCGAGGAGGAACAGGACCACGAGCGCGCGGTGCCAGGCCACTTGCGCGCCGTAGGGAAGGATCCAGGCCCGCCGGAACGGGTTGTCGGGGACCTCGAACAGGCGGTGCAGGTTCCGCAACACCGTGCGGACCGACGCGGCAGCGTTCTCCGCCACGAACCGGACGGTGTAGGCCGCGCGGCCGGCGGCGCCCCGCGCACGGCCTTCGCCCTCGGCGGCCTGGAGCCCGCGGGCGTAACGCGTGTCGTCGATGCGCAGCGGCCCCTGCCAGCCGTCCGTGTCGACGAAGAGCCAGAAGCCGAGGGGCATGCGGGCCGTGTAGGCCCAGAAGCCGTGGCGCTCGTCGAGCACGGGGGCGGCGGGTCGCGCCCAGGCCTCGCCCGCCGCCGCCGCCAGGGCGACGGGCAGCAGGCCGCAGAAAAAC
>DAINRN010000133.1:0-3960 GCA_036741815.1 Acidobacteriota bacterium | reverse complement strand
GGGCATTCCTGCCATTCCGGCGGCGTCGATCGCGGCGGAGGATGCCGATCGGATCGCGCGGCTGACGGCACGAGGCATCCGCGTGCGCGTGAGGCTCGCGATGGAAAGCCGCGTGGAGCCGGACGTGGAATCGGCGAACGTCGTCGGCGAGATTGGCAGCGGCCGGACGAGGGCGCGGACGGCCACGAGCCCGACCAGCCCGAGCGCGGCGAGGAGGAACCAGAGGCCCTGCGGATGAAGGACGAGGCCGAGGCCGAAGGCCAGGCCCGCCGCGCCGAACGCGCGCGGGCTTCGCGTGTCGCGCGCCCGCAGCAGCAGGTCCAGGGCCAGGGTCCAGAGCAGCAGGATCACGGGCTCGGGCTGCACGATCCCGCAGAGGATCGGAAACGTGGGATAGAGGAGCGCGAGCACGCCGGCGATGACCGCGAGCCGGCGCCCGCCGATCCGTGACGCCGCACGCACGAGGAACGTCACCGCCCCCGCCATCGCCAGGGCGTGCGCGATGGTGATCGTCCCGAGGCTGTCGTGGACGAGCAGCAGCAGGCCGTAGAGAAGCCCGGTGGCGCCCAGCCCCCCGTAGGGCCGCAGGGTCTGCAACGCGTCGGCGACGTCGGGCGGGCCGCGCAATCCGGCGAGGGCCGCGGCGAAGCGCCGGCCGATGTCGTGATAGGCCGCGGGATCACCGATGACCAGGGGCTGCGGCAGCAGCCGGACCTGCATCAGGCACGACGCCAGGGCCAGGAGCCCGAAGGCCCGCGCCAGCGCGGTCTCGGGCCGCGAGGGCGGCTCGCCGCCAGGCGGGAGCAGCCGCGGCAGGAAGAAGGCGGCGCCCAGGGCCACGAGCGCCGCCGCGGGAGCCAGGCGGTCCGCGCCCACGGCCGCCGCGAGGCCGCCCAGGGTCCCGGCAAGGATCGCGGCCGAGGCGAGGGCCGCGAGGGCGAAGGAGGCCGCGAGGGCCCACCGGCCAGGCGCGAAGGCGAGGGCGGCCGCGGCCAGCGTGGCCGCCAGGAGCGCCAGCAGCCGGCCCCACGAGGGCGCGCCGAGGCGCGTCAGGACGAGCGCGTGCAGGCGGATGGTCTTGTCGGCGAGCAGCTCCGCGCGGCCGCCGCGGAGGAGCGTCACCTCGACCGGCGACGGCTGCGCGGAGAGCGCCGCCGTCCGCTCGCCGTCGGGCGTGCGGACCGTGAGCGCGGCCGGGCCCGAGATCAGGAGCGTGGCCCGCAGCGGCTCCGGGGGCAGGCGCAGAGCCGCCGGTCCGCGCGCCACGACGAAGCGCGCGTCCCACCGTCCCGGCACGAACCCTTCCACCACGCGCGCCGCGCCCCGCTGGCCGGGGATGTGGAGCGAAGGCGCCCACAGCAGGGCCGCGGCCGCCGCGCCCACGGCGAGCGCGGGGACCGCGCGCCAGGGCGACCGCGCCCTCACAGGTCCCGGTAGGGGATGAGCCGGACCCCCTCGCGGCGCAGCGCCTCGCGGATCGCGGGACCGGTGAGGGCTGCCGCCTCCTCGTCCCAGCGGAAGCCCCAGGCGTACGACGAGGCGATGGCGTCACCGCCCGAGCCCGGATGGCAGACGAGCTCGCTCGTCCCTTCGGGCAACGCGGCCACCACCGCCCGCAGCCGGGCCTCGTCGAGGCGGCCGGTCTCCGCGATCCCCACGAGCACGTCGGGCGTGCGTATCCCCGCCGCGCGCAGCCGGCGGGAGCCCAGGCGCGCGGCCAGGCCCACGAGCGCGGGGCGGAGGCTCCGCCACGAGGCGACGCGGGGGGCCGCGCGCACGGCGCCGATCCCGAAGCGCCGGGCCACGCGGAGCACCGCGGGCAGCAGGGCCGGGTGGAGGTGCACGTGCTGGTGGCTGTCGAGGTGGCTCACGCGCAGGCCCGCGTCGCGCGCGCGCGCCACCTGGGCCGACATCTCGTCCTCGATCTCCGCTTCGCGGATCCGCCCGAGCATCACGCGCAGGAACAGGGCGCGGAAATGGGCCGGCAGCCGCCCTCCCCGTGCGAGCGTGGGCACCCGGTCCGGGGGCAGCAGCGGGACTTCGCCCACCAGGGTGAGGTGCACGCCCACGTCCAGCTCGGGCGCCGCGCGCAGGGCGCGGACCGCGTCCTCGAAGGCGGCGCCGTTGGGACAGAGCGAGGCGCACGTCACGATGCCCTCGAGGTGGCAGCGGACGACCCCCGCGTTGATGCCGGGGTGAAGGCCCAGATCGTCGCCGCTCACGATGAGCCGCCTCACGCCCGCGTGGCCTCATAGAGGACATGGGGCGTGAGGTAGCCGCGGCCGAGGCCGGTCGCCGCCGTGCCCGTGAAGCCCGCTTCGCGCAGGAGCGTCTCCATCTCGGGGCGGTCCGCAAAGGCGAACACGCCGCCACGCGTGATCCCCAGCAGGCGCACGCTCAGGGCCTCCTGGGCCACGCAGCGGTAGAACTTCCAGCGCGGCTCCGGCTCCACCTCCTTCAGGAGGATCCGCCCGCCGGGACGCAGGCGCTCGCGCAGGCCGGCCAGGAACGAGGGCCACGCGGAGCGCGGGACCAGGTAGAGGACGTCGAGGACGGCCACGGTATCGAAGCCGCGCTCGCCCACGTCCGCCAGCTCCTGGGTGCGGAAGCGGACGTTGCGGCGCGCGCCCACCGTGGCCTCGGCCCAGCGGATCTTCCGGGGGTCGGGATCGACGCCCAGGACCTCGAGCCCCGGGTGGGCCAGGGCCGCTGCGTTGGCGAAGAGGCCGTGGCCGCACCCCACCTCGAGCAGGCGCCCTTCCCCGGGCACGCGCGCCAGGACGCGGCCCATGGGGCACGTCCAACTCCGTATCTTCGCGTGCAGCCGGACCGACGCCGGCAGGCCCTGGTAGAGGTCGAGGGCCTCCACTAACGCAGCTCGCCCCGGAGCCGCGCCATCTCCCGCAGGATCGTGAGGATCACGCCCGGCGAGGACAGGGTGGAGATCCCGCGCGAGCGCGGGAAGTAGTCCACGCCGATCTGGATGATGGACGCCCCCGCCTTGCGTGCCCGGACCAGGAACTCCGCGTCGATGAAGCTCCCCTCGCTCTTGAGAGTGATCTTCTCCAGCAGCGAGCGGTGGAAGAGCTTGAAGGAGAAGTTCACGTCCTTGACGGCCAGGCCGAAGAGGACCCGGATGAGGAGGTTGTAGACGAGGGAGTAGACGGTCCGCACGAGCCCCTCCGACGTGCGGTCGAAGCGGTAGGCGGCGAGGACGTCGGCCTGCTGGTACTCGAGGAGGCGGACCGCGCGGCCCAGCTCCTGGAGGTCGAAGGGGAGATCGGCGTCGGTGTAAAGGACCAGGTCCTTGGTGGCCGCGGCATAGCCGGCGCGCACCGAGCCGCCGAGCTTCCGGTTGCGCGCGTTGTGCACCACCTTGATCCGCGGGTCGGCGCGGGCCATCTCGTCGGCCAGGGCCCCCGTGCGGTCGGTCGAGGCGTCGTCCACGATGATGATCTCGTGGTCGGGGGCGACCTCCGCCAGCACCGCCGTCGCCGCCCGGATGGCGCGATGTATGTAGGCCTCCTCGTTGTACATGGGGAACACGATGGTGATGGACGGCGGCATGCGGCAGAGCGTACCGCGAAAGGCCGGCGTGGAGTGCTATACACTCCGCGCCACGGAGGCGGCCATGGACGAGCTGGGGCGGGTCGTGATCGAGGAGGTTCGCGGACGGCTGGTCTCGGGCTTCCCACAGCAGGTACGTGCGTGCCTGGACGCCCTGAGCGACGAGCAGATCTGGTGGCGTCCCAACCCCGGCAGCAACTCGATCGGGAACCTGGTCCTGCACCTGTGCGGATCCACCCGCCATTTCCTGGGCCGGGCGGTGGGAGGAACGGACTACCGCCGCGACCGGCCGGCGGAGTTCGCGGAGAAGGGACCGATCCCGAAAGAAAAGCTTCGCGCGATCCTGGAGGAGACGGTGGCGGAGACCGACCGGGTCCTCGCTTCCCTGCCTCC
>DAINRN010000132.1:7090-8202 GCA_036741815.1 Acidobacteriota bacterium | reverse complement strand
AGGGCGAGTACCGCCGTCTGGACTTGTCGGGCACGCCGCTGCTCGACATGGACAGCCGCTACTCCGCCGGCGCCGGCATCGCCTTCTAGCGAGGGGCGCGGCGCAGCGCCCCCCATCATTGGTTAAGCTAAACTCCCTGCACCGTGGTGTTCTTCAACTACACGACGATGCAGATGACGGCCAAGATCGTGTACTACGGTCCTGGCCTGTGCGGGAAGACGACGAACCTCCAGGCCATCCACGACAAGACGGCTCCACGGTCACGCGGCGAGATGGTGAGCCTGGAGACGGAGACGGACCGCACGCTCTTCTTCGACCTGCTGCCGCTGGACGTGGGCGTGATCGGCGGGATGAAGGTCCGGCTGCAGCTCTACACCGTGCCCGGCCAGGTCTTCTACAACGCGACGCGCAGGCTCGTGCTGAAAGGCGTGGACGGTGTCGTCTTCGTGGCCGACAGCCAGGTGGCGGCCGAGGACACCAACATCGAGTCGCTGAACAACCTCAAGGTGAACCTGGCGGAGCTGGGGTTGTCGGTGGACCAGGTCCCGGTCGTCTTCCAGTTCAACAAACGGGACATACGGAACATCCAGCCCGTCGAGGTGCTGAACGAGGCGCTGAACCCGGGCGGCGCGCCCTTCTTCGAGGCCGCGGCCCTGCACGGCGTCGGCGTGTTCGAGACGCTGAAGGCCATCTCGCGCCTGGCCATCACGTCGGTGCGCAAGAAGGTGGCGCCCGACGCGCCGCACAAGGCGCCGGTGGGCCCGGCTTCCCTCTCGTCTCCTCCGCCGCCGGTCATGCCCCCGCCCGTCCGCTACGCGCCCCTCCCCGCGGACGCGTCGCCCCTGGCCGCCCTCGTCCCCGACACCGCCGAGGACGTGCGCGTCGAGTTCGCCGAGGAGGTCACGGGAGAGCACCAGGACGTCCGCCCGGTCAAGACCAAGGCGAACGTCGACATCCAGAAGGAGCTGGAGGGCCTGCGCGCCATGGCCACGGCCGCGGCTGCGCGGCCTCCCGCTCCCGGCCCCTCGAGGGAGATGGAGCGGCGCCTCCAGGACGTGCTCGTGCGGGAGGCGGAGGCGCGGCTGTTCTTTAATCACACGGCGACCCTCGAG
>DAINRN010000132.1:1307-7080 GCA_036741815.1 Acidobacteriota bacterium | reverse complement strand
GGCCGCCTGCTGAAGGACGCCTCGGCCATGAAGATCCACCTGGCCTTCGGCGAGGACGGCCAGGAGGAGCTGGTCCGCGACGCGGTGACCGTCAAGCTCGTGGGGAATCGCCGGCTGGAGCGCCTGACGCTCCACATCGAGCTGGAGATCCGCGGGAAGGCCTGACGGCCTTCCCCGCGGATTACGGCCGCTTCGGCGCGGGCGTCGTGGCCGGACCCGGCGACTTCAGCGCCGCCGGCGTCCCCGTCAGCGCCTTCGCGGGCGACGCTCCCTTGGCGGCGGTGAGCGGCGGCGAGGGCGAGGCCGGCGGCGGCAGCGTCACGGGTCCCGCGTCCACCACGGTCGTGGCGGGGACGTTGCCCAGCTTGTCCACCTCCCCCACGTACAGGTGGTACACCAGCAACCCCAGCTCGCGCTCGTCGTGGGTGTTCACGCCTTTGAGCTTCGGCACGAACGACTGGTTCATCGACAGCCGCAGGTCCACCCACTCCTCGTTGCCCAGGTCCTGTCCCTTGACCCGGATCTTTTGCAGGAAGACCTCGGAGTTGGGGATGGGGACCACGACGCCCGTCTTCCCCGCCACCGCGAGCGTGAGGACCGGCGGCTGGTCGAAGGCCTTGGCGTTCGTGTCGGCCTCCAGGTACACCACGATGTCCTTCTTGGGGTTCTTGAACGAGACGAGGGCGTCCTTCTTGGTCCAGGTGCGCTCGAGGGTCGGGTTCTGCGGCGACGACTCCGGGCTGTGCCAGCCGTCCTTGTAGACGAGGAAGATGTTCTCGGTCTGGGGCAGGAGCTCAATCTTGGCCGCGCGGTAGGAACGCATGCCCGCGTCGTCGCCCTTGAGCGCGAGCCGCTCCCCGCGGCCGGGGTACGGATAGAGCCCCATGCGCACGTCCACCTCGCCGACGTAGGGATAGATGGGGATGAACTTCGTGCGGGTATAGCTGTACGTCTTCCCCGGCTCCCAGGCCGAGGGCGGCGGCGTGGGGACGTGGTCGTCCTCGAAGAGCATGACGCCGTGCGGGTCGGAGAAGCCCACGAACGCGCGGTAGTTCTCGGGGACCTTCTTGGCCCCGGCCTCCACGGTCCAGGTGTAGGTGATCTCCACCGCGCTCCCCAGGGGGGCCTTCGGGCGGCTCACCGTGAAGGAAGGGACGATCGGGTTGATCTCAGCCTGCTTGCGCCGGCTGCACGCGGGGAGAAGGGCGGCGCCCGCGAGCGCCACGGCGGCCCCGGCCCTCCATGCACGTCGAAGCTTCATCTCGTTCTCCTTGCTGCCTGTAGGCTCCAGTCCCCGGAGCCAAAACATCGCATTCTAGTCGGACGGCCGCCCACGGTCAAAATGCGGCTGCACGAGGAGCCAGTCGGGCCGCTCGAGGACGACCGCGCCGGTCTCCGGCGGCAGCTCGTGCAGCCGGTTCCTCTGGACGAGCACCAGCCCGGAGCGGCGCCCTCCGGCGGCGGCCAGGGCCTCGGCGGCCGAGCTGCGCGGGGCCTCGAGCCGCCGGTCCGTGTAGTACAGGATCGGGTTGGCCAGCCCCCAATAGTCGCCGAGGCTGCCGAGGTACGTAAGCGGCTCTCCTTCCGGGACTCGGCCGTGGATGACGGTGTCCTCCTTGAAGAAGGACGTCCCGCCGGCCGCCAGGACCGAGGGGCGCACCCAGAAGACGGCCGCCGCCGCCACGGCCACCGCCGGCGCGACCCACCGCCGCAGCCCCGCCGCCACCCGCGGGAGCGAGGCGGTGAGCCAGTGGCTCGCGCAGAGGGCCAGCGCGGGAAAGATCGGGAAGAGGTAGCGTGCCGACCGCGCGCTGGACAGGCTGTAGAGCGCGACGGGCAGCAACATCCATATCGGGAGGAGCCGCGCGAGGCCGCCGCCGCTCTGGCTCGTCCCCTTCCACAGCCAGACGCCGCCCACGATCGCGGGAAGGATCACGGGCTGATACGCGCCCAGCAGCGCCGCCGGGTACCCCAGCAGGAGCTCGCGCAGGTCGAGCCGCTGCGTGGACCGCGAGACGATCTCCCCGAGGTAGTGGGCGCGCACGGCCTCGGGGCCGAAGACGAGGAGCTGGTGGAGGGTCCAGGACGCGCCGAGGGCGAGGCCCCCGACGATCCCCAGCCAGATCCAGACGCGGCGGAGCGCGGCGCGGAGCGGAGGGCAGGCCACGGCGCCCGCGATCAGGATCGCGAGGGGCAGGAGGCCGAGGACGCTCTTGGTCAGGATCCCCGCGGCCAGCGGCACCGCGAGGAGCGCGTGCGCTCGCGGCCGCCGGGTGCCCTCCACGAGGACGAGCACGGACACGACCACCCAGAACGTCAGCGGGAGGTCGAGCATGGCCCTGCGCGCGTGGTTCACGAAGGTCGGGGAGAGCAGCAACAGCGCGGCGGCTCCCACGCCGGTGCTGGGACCGACGGTAAGCTGGCCGATCCGATACGTGCCCGCCATGATGCCGAGGGCCATCAGCATCGAGGGCAGGCGCGCGGCCAGGTCGTTCTCGCCGAAGAGCGCGAAGGACCGGGCGGTGAGCCAGATCTGCAGCGGCGGGTTCTGGAAGGCGGGCTCGCCGGCCCAGGTCACGGTGAAGACGCCGCCCGACCGCTCCATCTCCACGGCCTTGCGCGCGTAGAAGCAATCGTCGAGCGCGGGGAGGCTGAGCTTCCTGGCGTTGGCCGAGAAGAGCAGCGCGCCCGCCAGCAGCAGGACCGTAACGGGTTCCAATTTCCAGGGAGAGGACGGTGCCGATCTCACCAAGCGCGTCCCACGCCGGAGTACTATACCCGCCCGCCGTTGCGGGGGCGCGTCCGCGAAGAGGAGGGTGATGAGGCGAAGCCTCGACGCCGTGTTGATCGTGGCCCTCTGGACCGTGGCGCACCCCGTGCAGGCTCAGTTTTCCGCGACGGCTCTCTATGAGCTGGGAGCCGCCCGCACCGACGTCGGGGCGGACGACGGGAACGCGGCCCCGGCCTACGGCCTCGGCCTGAGCGGCGCCTATTCCCTGTTTCCGAAGAAGACACTTGGCCTCGCGGTTGGAGGCGATGCGCTGGTCCGCGGCTTCGGCATCGAGGTCCCTGACCGGATCCAGAGCGGCGCGGGGGTCTTCGCTCAAAGCGACCTCGTGCTCGACGAATGGATCGCGCTGCGGATCAGCCGAATCCTTGCGGGAGTGCTCTTCGAGCAGCGCCGCATCGATCGAGGCACGACCCTGGGCGCCATCGGGTTCCCGGCGTCGGCGGTCGGTTTCGTCCTGGAGCCGGTGCTCGCGGCCAACGGGCGAACGAGGGCCCGTTTCTCCTACGCGCGCTTTCGCGGGGGGCGTCTGCGACTGGCGGGAAGCGACGTCGAGCCGAGCGTCGACTCCGGATGGTCGTTTCGGGCATCTCTGCGCCACCAATTCAGCGGCCGATGGGGCCTGCAGGCCGAGTACACGGGCACCCGGCTGGAGATCGAGGACATCGCTCCCACGTTCGGCTTCTTCGATCACCAGCAGAGCACGCTGAGCCTGGGCGCCTTCGTTTCCTTGTAGCGGGACCATCATCGTAAGGGACCCTATGCGACGAGTTATCCTCGGCCTTGCCTTCGTGGCTGCTTCCGGTCTTTCCACCCCCCTCTCGGCAACGAACCTGCCCCCGGGTTTCGTGGAGGACAACCTCGCGCGACTGTTGGCTCCCATGACCATGGCCTGGGCACCCGATGGGGCTCTCTGGGTCGGCGGAATGGAGGGCCACGTCTGGCGCCTCCAGCTGGGGTCCGGGCCGCGAGCGGCAGTCAACTCGATCGTAGAGGTGGCGCGGCTTCCGGTTTCACAGGACGGTGAGCGGGGCACCCTCGGGATCGCCGTCGATCCCGACTACTCCCTGAATGGTCACATCTGGGTCTACTACTCGAAGAAGGAGCCTCCCGTCCGGAACCGGCTCTCGCGGTTCCGTCACGTGGGCGATCAGCTCGTCGAGGAGACCGTGATCCTCGAGACGGAGGACCTGCTCGAGTCGGTGCACAACGGAGGCTGCATTCGCTTCGCGTCCGACAAGACGCTCTACATATCCACCGGCGACGACGGGCACGGCGGCTCCACCCCCCAGGATCCGCGTGACCTGAGAGGAAAGATCCTGCATATCAACCGCGATGGGTCGCCGGCGTCGGGAAACCCCTTCCTGGACGGGCGGAACGGCGATCCCCGCGTCTGGGCATTGGGGCTCCGGAACCCCTGGAGATTCAACCTCCAACCGGGCAGCGAGACCCTCTTCATCGGAGACGTGGGGCTCACGTCGTTCGAGGAGATCGACCTGGGGATGCCGGGAGCCAACTACGGCTGGGAGCTCACCGAAGGGCCGGTCCCGCCGGGCGTCTCCGGCGTCACCTATCCGATCTACTCCTACCCCCATACTTCGCCGGAAGGCCACGCCGTGATCGGCGGTGACCACGCCCGCGTGGTCAACTTCCCCCCGGAGTTCGAGGGTAACTACTTCTTCGGCGATTTCGTGACCAAGCAGATCTTCCGGATGACCCTCGACGCGACCAATCAGCCCGTCTCGGTGGCAGTTTTCGCTTCCGACCTGACGAGCGGCCCTGTGGACATCCAGTTCGGACCCGACGGGGCGTTGTACTACCTCGAGTTCGACGGAGGGATCGTCGGACGCATCTCCTACGTCGGGGGGGTGAACCGGCAGCCGGTGGCGAGGGCGACGGTGAGCCCGGATAACGGCCCGGCGCCGCTGGAGGTGATCCTCGACGCGTCGGCGTCATCCGATCCGGACGGGGAGCCACTGCGCTACTTCTGGGATCTCGGGGACGGCACGGGAAGCGAGCAACCAGTCGTGCGAAAGACGTACGCCGCGGGCGCTCGTCTTGCCAGCTTGACCGTGACGGACCCCGGGGGGGCGTCCAGCACCCTGAAGGACCTCCGGATCGTGTCCGGGAACTCCCGGCCGGCGGCCCTGATCCAGGAGCCGCGCCCGGGTCGGCTCTACGTGGAAGGCGAGCCGATCGGCTTCACCGGACAGGGCATCGATCCCGAGGAGGGGATCATCCCCTGTGGGCGGCTGGCCTGGCGAGTCATCTTCCATCACCTCGGACACGTCCACCCGTTCTTCAGCCTGCAGGGATCGTGCAGCGGCACGTTCGTCATCCACTCTCACGGCGAACAGGAGACGTTCTACGAGATCCTGCTCACGGTGGAGGACTCGGGGCTCCCACTCGGCACGGCGGGCGCCTTGACAGGCAACGCGTCCCTGGCGATCCATCCCCGGGGGGCGGGCTCGAGGTAGCGACCCGCACCCGCGGGTGCTATAGTCCGCGCGCGCACGTTCACCCGCGCGGAGGCTCACGCGATGGCTATGGACGCTCTGGGGATGGTCGAGACCCGGGGCCTCGTGGGGGCCATCGAAGCGGCCGACGCGATGGTCAAGGCGGCCAACGTCGTCCTCGTGGGCAGGGATTACATCGGCGCCGGCTACGTCACCGTGCACGTGCGGGGCGACGTCGGCGCGGTCAAGGCCGCCACCGACGCCGGCGCGGCCGCCGCGCGCCGTGTGGGCGAGCTCGTCTCCGTCCACGTCATCCCCCGCCCCCACACCGAGGTCGAGAAGATCCTGCCCGGCGGCCCTCCGCCTCCCGCACCTCCGCCCGGAGGCAGGAAGGGCGCCCCCTAGTCCTCTCCCATGGCCTCCACCGCGGTCGCGGACAAGGACCTGGTCTCGATCCAGGAGGCCCGCGCGCTCGCGGCGCGCGCGCGCGAGGCGCAGAGGATCGTGGCCGGCTTCTCGCAGGAGCAGG
>DAINRN010000132.1:0-1297 GCA_036741815.1 Acidobacteriota bacterium | reverse complement strand
GCCCGAGGTGGGCTACTCGCGCGCGCTCGGCCCGTGGGTCGTCGAGGCCATGGCGGGCGCCGCCAGGACCGAGGCCGAGCGCCTGGCGCGCCTGGCCCACGAGGAGACCGGGTTCGGCAACACGAAGGACAAGACCCTCAAGAACCTCTTCTCCGCGGTGGACGTGTACAACTACATCCGGCCGATGCGCACCGTCGGGATCCTGCGCGAGGACCCCGTCCGCCGCGTGGTGGAGATCGCCGAGCCCATGGGCGTGGTGGCCGCGGTGATCCCTTCCACCAACCCGACCTCCACCGCCATCTACAAGGCCCTCATCTCCGTCAAGGCCCGCGACGCATGCGTCATGAGCCCGCATCCTTCGGCGAAGAACTGCATCCTGGAGTCCATGCGGGTGATGCACGGCCCCGCCGTGGCCGCGGGCCTTCCCCCGGACGCGCTGTCCTGCATGACGGCGGTGACCCTGGAGGGGACGCAGGAGCTGATGCGCTGCCGCGACACCGCGGTCATCCTGGCCACGGGAGGCATCGGGCTCGTCCGCGCGGCCTACTCCTCGGGCAAGCCGGCCTACGGCGTGGGGCCCGGAAACGTCCCCGCCTACATCGAGAAGACGGCGGACGTGCCCAAGGCCGTGCGCGACGTCATCGCCGGCAAGACCTTCGACTACGGGACGCTGTGCTCGTCCGAGCAGTCGATCGTCTGCGACGAGGCCATCAAGGACCAGGTGATCGCCGAGGTCAAGAAGAACGGCGGCTACTTCCTGAACGAGGCGGAGACCGCCGCCGTGTCGAAGGTGGTGGTCACGCCGCAGCGGCTGGCCAACCCGGAGATCGTCGGCAAGCCGGCGCCGTACATCGCCGAGAAGTCGGGGATCAAGGTCCCGCCCGAGACGCGGGTGCTGGTGGCGCCGCTTGCGGGCGTGGGCCGCGACTTCCCGTTGTCGATCGAGAAGCTGTCGACCGTGCTCGCCTTCTACGTGGTGAAGGACTGGCACGAGGGCTGCGAGCGCGTGCTGCAGCTCCTGCGCTACGGTGGCACCGGCCACACCATGGCCATCCACAGCAAGGACGACGCCGTTATCCGCGAGTTCGCCATCAAGAAGCCGGTCTTCCGCATCGTGGCCAACACGCAGTCCTCCATGGGGGCCACGGGCTACACCACGGGCCTCGCGCCGTCGATGAGCCTGGGCTGCGGCGCCTACGCCGGCAACATCACCTCCGACAACATCACCCCGCTTCACCTCATCAACATCAAGCGGCTGGCCTACGAGCTGCCGAGGGAAGGCCGTGACGCGGCCATG
>DAINRN010000131.1:0-8295 GCA_036741815.1 Acidobacteriota bacterium | reverse complement strand
GCCCCGTACCTCGGCAACAGGTACCGCGCCGCGTCCTGTGGAGTGCGGAACGAGGCGGCGGGCGCGCGGCTCTCCGAGGCCAGCCGGGCCCCCAGCTCGAGCGCGGCCAGCAGGCGCGTGGCCTTGGCCCGGCCCACGCCCCGTTGGCGCTCGAGGTCCGGCAGCGACCGCTCCGCCAGCCCGCGCAGCCCCGCCCCGAGCAGCTCCTCGGCCACGTCGAGGGCCGAGGCCTGTCGGGAGCCGCTGCCGAGGAGCAGGGTGAGGAGCTCGCGGTTCGCGAGCGCCCCGACGCCGTGGCGCGCCAGCCGCTCGCGCGGCCGGTCTTCGGCGGGAAGATCGCGCACCCGGCGCGGCGCGTACGTGGTCGCGACCGCCTCGCTCACGAGATCCCCGGCAGGAGCGCCGGCACCAGCTCGGCGGCGGGGCCGCGCAGAGAGATGTCGGCCGAAGGAGTGAGGGGCGTGGCCTCGGTGTTGACCTCGATCACGAAGGCGCCGCCGGCGCGCGCGATCTCGGGAAGGCCCGCCGCGGGATAGACGAGCGACGAGCTGCCGATGACGAGCACGACCTCCGCGGACCGGGCGGCGGCCACGGCCCCCTCCACCGCGGCCTGGGGCAGCATCTCCCCGAACCAGGTGACGTCGGGACGGAGGATGGTCCCGCAGGCGCAACGGGGCGGAAGCTCCGGGAGCGGTACTCGCCGGTCGAGGGCCGCGTGCCCGCACTCGGCACAGCGCACCCGCCAGATGCTGCCGTGCAGCTCCAGCACCCGCCGGCTCCCCGCCGCGGCGTGCAGGCCGTCCACATTCTGCGTGGCCAGGAGGAACCCGGCCTGCCGCTTCTCCATGGAGGCGAGCGCGACGTGCGCGGCGTTGGGCGCGAGGTCCGCGATCACCTCGCGCCGCCACGCGTACCACTCCCAGACGAGCCGGGGGTCCCTCTCGAAGGCCTCGGGCGTGGCCAGGTCCTCGAACCGGTACTGGCGCCAGAGCCCGCCCGGCCCGCGGAACGTCGGGACCCCGCTCTCCGCGGACACGCCCGCGCCGGTCAGGGCGAGGACCTCGTGCGCGCCGCGCACGCGCTCCGCGGCCGCGGAAAGGTCGTCGGTGCCGTCCGGTGTCGGGTTTCCCATCGCCTCGTCCGAAATGATCATCGTATGCGTCGGTGATTCCCCGAGCAAACCGCCCGGTTGCGCCCGGCCGCGGGCGCCACGAATAATGCCTGCACGATGGTCGCCCCCGGGTCCTTTCGCGCACGGCGCGCCGGTTTGCCCGCGCCGCTGGCGCCCCTGGCGGTCCTCCTCGGGGTCGCCTTCATGCGCGCGGGCGTCGCGCCGGCCATGGGCCTGGGCCTCGGCCTCCGCCCCACGCTCCTCGTGTCGGAGCTGCTCCTGGTCATCCCCGGCCTCGCCCTGCTCGCGCTCTTCCGCGCGCCGCTTGCCGAGGCCCTGGCCGTCCGGCCCCTCCCCGCCCCGACCGCGCTCCTTTCCCTCACCGCCGGGGTGACCCTCTGGGCGGCCAGCCTCGGGCTCTTCGCCGTCCAGTACGTCCTCTGGCCGCCGCCCGCGGACTACCTGGAGGCTTTCCGGCAGCTCCACGCGGCGCTGCGGCCGGCAAGCGCGGCCGACGCGCTCCTCTCGATCGCCGCCATCGCGGTGGGGCCCGCGCTCTGCGAGGAGGCCCTCTTCCGCGGGATCGTCCTCGGCGCGCTGCGCCCGGCCATGGGCCCCGCCCTCGCGGTCGCGATGCAGGCGGGCCTGTTCGCGCTCATCCACCTCGACGCGACCGCGGCCGGACCGCCCGTGATGTACCGCGTGCCGTTCGCCTTCGCGGTGGGCCTGGGCCTGGGCGTCCTGCGGCTGCGCGCGGGCTCGCTGCTGGGACCGTCCCTGGCCCACGCCCTGCTGAACACGATCACGTTCCTGGCCGTGCTCTTCTCCAGCGACCCCGCGGACGCCACCGACCCCGGTCCCGTCCTCGGGGTCTCGCTCCTCGTCGGCGGCTCGGTGGCGACCTTCCTGGTGCTGCGCGCGGTCGGCCGCGGAGATTTTCGCGCGCGCAGCATTGACGTGCCTGCGGCCGGCCCATAGACTGCGGACATGGGCCGCACGGCGCGCTTCATCCTGGTCCTGGCCCTCGGCGGCGGCGCCTTCCTCCTTCCCGTGCGCGCCCGCGACACCGTCCGCGTGGCGGCGCTGCGCCAGACCGCCCGCTCCCACGAGGCGTCGGTGCCGGGCGAGCTCATCGTCCAATTCAAGGCGGGCGCGGACGATAGCCGCGTGGCCGGCGACATCCAGGGGATCGGCGGCCGCTGGGCGCGGCGCAGCGCGTTCGGCCCGCGCTACCGCGTGGCCCTCGATCCCGACGTCCCGGTGGCGCTGGCGGTGGCAAGCCTGGCTGCCCTGCCCGAGGTGGACTACGCCGAGCCCAACGGCCGGGTGCGCGCGATGCAGCTCGCCGGCCGCTTCACCCCCAACGACGAGCTGTTCGATCTGCAGTGGCACATGAAGATGGTGGACGCCGAGCGGACCTGGGCGATCCAGAAGGGCGACCCCTCCGTCGCGGTGGCCGTCCTGGACACGGGCATCGCCTACGAGAACTTCGGCCCCTTCCGCAAGGCCCCGGACTTCGGGACCACGGTGTTCCTGCCCGGTTTCAACGTCCTCAACGGGTCGAGCCACGCCAACGACGACAACTTCCACGGCACCCACGTGGCCTCCACCATCGCCGAGGCCACCAACAACAGCGAGGGCGTGGCGGGCCTGGCCTTCGGCTGCGCGCTCATGCCCATCAAGGTGCTGGACAGCGAGGGGCTGGGCTCGTTCTTCGACGTGGCCGAGGGCGTGGACTTCGCGGTGAACTTCACGCAGGGCGGCAACAAGCCGGTGAAGGTCCTGAACCTGAGCCTCGGGGGCGACGGCACCAGCCTCACCCTCGAGCGCGCCATCGACCGCGCGGTGGAGGCCGGGATCGTGGTGGTGGCGGCCGCGGGCAACGAGGGCTCGGGCAACATCAGCTTCCCTGCCACGCTGCCCAACGTCATCGCCGTGGGCGGGGTGGACGCCAGCAAGCGGCGGGCCCCCTACTCCAACTTCGGGCCAGAGCTGGACGTGGTGGCTCCGGGCGGCGACATCGACCGCGACGACGACGACGACGGGAACCCCGACGGTGTCCTGCAGCAGACGTTCGATCCCGACACCGCCTTCTTCTTCGGCCGCTTCGACGACTTCGCCTACTTCTTCGTGACGGGCACGAGCCAGGCCACGCCGCACGTGGCGGCGCTGGCCGCCCTGCTGGTGCGCCAGGGCATCACGGACCCCGCCGCCGTGCAGGTGGCCATCGAACGGACGGCCGAGGACCTGGGCAGCCCCGGGCGGGACAACAACTTCGGGCACGGGCTCATCCGCCCGAGCGAGGCCCTGAAGGGGCTCGGTCTCAACCGGTGACGCGCCGGGCGCTGCGGGCGATGGGGATGGCCCTTCTGGCGCTGGGCGCGGCGCCACGCTCCTCGTCGGCCGACATCGCGGTGGCCCTGGACGGCGGCTACTTCCTGATGACCAACGCCGACAAGTCCGCCGAGGCGGTCTTCGGCGGATCCGGGGGCGGCTTCACCGGCGGGGCGGAGGTGACGTTCGGCCTCAGCCGCTCGTTCTTCGTGGGCGCGGGGGGCCGCTTCTTCCAGAAGACGGGGGAACGCGTCTTCGTGGCCGACGAGAACGCGCCCGTCTTCCGCCTGGGCCATCCGCTCAAGATCCGGACCATCCCACTCTACGGCATCCTCGGCTTCCGCATCTCCCCCGACGCCACCTTCGTCCCCTACGTCTCGGGCGGCGCGGGGGTGACCCTGTACGACGAGGAGAGCACCGTCGGGGAGATCACGGAGTCGTCCAGCCAGAGCAAGTTCTCCGGGTTCGTGGCCCTGGGCGCGGACTACGGGCGCGGGGCCGTGCGCTTCGGGCTGGAGGCCAACTACTCCTTCGTCCCCAGCACGATCGGCCTCGGCGGCGTGTCCGCCGTCTATGGCGAGAAGGACGTGGGCGGCTTCTCCATCCTAGGCCGGATCGTGTTCGGCCGCCCGCGCTAGGGGAGTCGATTCAGGCGAGACACTGCAGGCTGCCCGGGATCCTGCGCCGGAAAGCTCAGCGACCCAGCGTGGGACCCGACCACCCGCCTCGAGACGCAAGAGCAGAGCGCTCCACCAGGATCGCGGCCTGGATGCTCACCAGCGGCCCGTTCTCCTTTGAAGGAGTCGATAAGAACGCCGGTCGTGTAGGGATCTCCTGGCGCCTGAGGCGCAGGACCTGCTCCTGGATCATCTCTGACACCCGGACCGTACTCCTCGGTCACGTCCGCCAGCCACAGGACGAGGTCCACCTGGCCCACGCTCTTGACCGCGGCGTCCACCATCCGCTCGTTCATCCGGTGCATGGGCTTGTGGATCCCGGGCGTGTCGAAGAGCACGATCTGGCCGCCCGGCCGGTTCACCACGGCCAGGATGCGGTTGCGCGTCGTCTGCGGCTTGTCGGAGACGATGGCCACCTTCTGCCCCCCCAGGCGGTTGACCAGGGTGGACTTGCCGACGTTGGGCGGCCCACCACGCTGACGAACCCGGAGCGCGGGCTCACCGGGCCTGGGCGTCCGCCGGCTTCCTGAAGGGTCTGGCGGCCACAGAAATGGCCGGACGTGGTGAGGTACGGAGGGTGCGGTCATGAAAGGCCATGGCACGCTCTTTTCAGCAGCCCGCTAGGCGGCGTTCCTCGCCCTGAAGAGCTTGAGCGGCGCGTGTCTTGCGAGGGCCCGGAAGTCATCATCCAAGGCGAACAGCTCGTGATTTCCGGCCATCGCCACCGCTGCGATCAGGCAATCGGGGCCGGACGCGCCAACGCCTACGTTCAGGCACGTGTTCCTGAGCCGGGCGGCTTCGATGTGCTCTCGCGTGCCTGGATTCACGATGCGAAACGAAGCCAGCAGTCGCCGCTCCAACTCCCGGAACTGCTTCTCGCTCCGTACGCCGCTGAGAACCTCTTGCAGGACTATCCCCGGGAGCCCCAACGGCGTCTCACCGGCCATCAGCTCCTCGACCACCGCCTGAAGGCGGCGCTCCTCGGCACCCATGCGCCGACGGCGGAACACCCGCGACAGCACGGAGGTGTCGAGGAGGATCACCGGCGGCGGCGCTCTTTCTTGTAGTCATACCTCGAGTCGTACGCGACCTTCCCGAAGAGCTTGACCAGCTCGACTCGTTGGCGCCGCTGGATGAACTCCCGCAACGCCTCGTTCACCGTTTCTCTCTTGGTCCGGTAACCTCCTACCGTCTTCGCCTCGTCCAGCAGCTTGTCGTCGATCGCGAGATTGCTTGGCATACACAAACAGCCTACACATACCTGTTGTGTGTGTCAATACTACGGCACGTCACGGCTGCGTAGCCGTCATGCCTCATCTCCCCGGAGCCCCATCTCCTCGAGGATGCGGGCGTCCTCGCGCCAGCGGTCCTTCACCTTGACGAAGAGGCCGAGGTAGACGTGGGTCCCCAGGAACTCCTCGATCTCCTTGCGCGCGTCGGTGCCGATGGCCTTCATCATGGCGCCCCCGCGGCCGATCAGGATGCCCTTCTGGCTCTCCCGCTCCACCAGGATCGTGGCCTGTATGCGCACCAGCGGCCCGTCCTCCTTGAAGGAGTCGATCAGGACCCCCGTCGTGTACGGGATCTCCTCCCGGGTCAGGCGCAGCACCTGCTCGCGCACCATCTCGGCCACGAAGAACCGCTCGGGCTGGTCCGTCAGGAAGTCCTCGGGATAGAGCCGCTCGCCCTCCGGCAGGTGGGCCAGCAGGCACTCGGCCAGGAGGTCGACGTTCTCGCCCTTGAGGGCCGACACGGGAATGACCTCCGCGAAGTCCATGAGGTGGCGGTACTGCTCGATGGCGGGGAGGATCTTCATCTTGGGGACGGAGTCGATCTTGTTGAGGCCAAGGATGACGGGCCGGCCCGAGCGGCGCAGGACGTCGCGCACGTGGCGGTCGCCGGGGCCGTACTCCTCCGTGACGTCCGTCAGCCACAGCACGAGGTCCACCTGGCCCACGCTCTTGACCGCGACGTCCACCATCCTCTCGTTCATGCGGTGCATCGGCTTGTGGATGCCCGGGGTGTCGAAGAGGACGATCTGCCCGCCGGGCAGGTTGACCACGGCCAGGATGCGGTTGCGCGTGGTCTGGGGCTTGTCGGAGACGATGGCCACTTTCTGGCCCACCAGCCGGTTGACCAGCGTGGACTTCCCGACGTTGGGCCGCCCCACCACGCTCACGAACCCGGAGCGGAAGCTCACTGGGCCTGGGCCTCCGCCGGCTTCCTGCGGAAGCGCACGCGGTTGACGCGCTTGCTCTCCGCGTCCACGACCTCGACGGTGTAGCCGCGGTAGTCGATGGTCTCCCCCGCCTGCGGGAAATGGCCGAAGAGGGTGGCCACCAGCCCGCCCACGGTGCCCACCTCTTCCCGGTCGTCGAGCGGGGCCTCCAGCGCCTGCTCCAGGCGGTCTACCGTCACGCGCCCCGTGACCAGGACGGAGCCGTCGCCCTCCACGGAGAGGGGCTCGGTCTCGGCATCGTACTCGTCCTTGATCTCCCCCACGATCTCCTCGACGATGTCTTCCACGGAGACGATCCCCGCCGTGCCTCCGTACTCGTCGATGACCACCGCGAAGGCCATCCCCCCGGCCTGGAACTCCTTCAGGAGCTCCGCGATCCTCTTCGTCTCCGGGACCAGGAAGACGGGCCGGGCCAGCGGCTGGAGGGGGTCGGTGGGCTGGCCCTCGTACTCGAGGAGGTCGCGCACCGTGACCACCCCCACGATGTCGTCCAGGTTCTCGCCGTAGACCGGGATCCGGCTGTACTTGGTCTCGCGCATGGCCGCCTTCAGGTCGGCCACCGTGCCCCCGGCGGGCACGGCCACGATGTCGGGCCGCGGGGTCATGACGTCGCGCACGAGCGTCTCCGCGAAGCGGTTCACGGCGTCCACCAGGCGGTCCTCGTCGGGTTCGTGCACCGGCGCGGGCGGGACCTCGGGAACGATCGTGATCTCCTCCGGCTCGGCGACCTGGCCTGCCGCACGCTTGCGCAGGGCGGCCACCAGCGGGGCCAGGGCGCGGGCATAGAGGTCGAAGGCGGGCAGGAGCACGAGCAACGACCGCTCGGGGTTGCGGCGCACGAGCGCGTAGGGCGTGGTGAGGCGGAAGACCAGGAGGTAGACGAGCATGATCCCGAAGGACGTGATCAGCGCCCAGTCGTGTTGGTCCACGATCCCCAGCAGCAGCGAGGTGATGGTGACGGTCATGAGCACGTGGGCGGTGTAGGTGCCGATGTGGACCGGCATCAGCAGGGTCGGCGGGTCCACGAGGTAGCGGTTCACGATCTCCGCGCGCCGGTTGTGGTGGGCGACGTGGGAGAGCCGCCGGCGCTTGAGGAGGTAGAAGGCGGCCTCCACCGCGGCCAGGCTGATCGAGATCGCGACCATCAGCACCAGGACGAGGATCTTCAGGGCCACGATCACGGCCGTGCCCTCCGGGTCGCCTGGCCGGGGAGCAGCTTCCGTCGCAGCCGGCGCTCCAGGCGGTCCATGGTGCCGTCGTCGGTCTCGTGGTCGTAGCCGAGCACGTGCAGGAAGCCGTGGAGGGCGAGGACGTCCACCTCCTGGGGCAGCGTGCGGCCGAAGGCGCGGGCGTTGCGCTCCGCGGTGTCCAGGCTGATGACGACGTCGCCCAGGCCCTCGTCCCCGCCGGGGCCCGGGAAGGAGAGGACGTCGGTGGGCTTGTTCTTGCCGCGGTAGCGGGCGTTGAGCGATCGCAGGGCCCGATCGCCGGCGAGGACGACGGCCACCTCGCCGGTCACCCCCAGGTCGCGGGCCGCGGCGCGCAGGACCCGCCGCAGCCGCGCGGGCCGGACGACGCGGCGCCGCTGCCGGTTCAAGAGGACGACTCCGAGAGGCGAAGGTGATCGCGCCATGCTCGCGCCGTTGCTGCGCTTATTTCGGGGGGACCTGGCTCGTCCCGTACGCCTCGTAGGCCTTGATCACGGCCTGGACCAGGCGGTGACGCACGACGTCCCTCTCGTCGAAGTAGACAAACGAGATCCCCTTGACCCCGGCCAGGACCGAGATGGCCTCCACCAGGCCCGAGGTCTTGCCCTGGGGGAGGTCGATCTGCGTGATGTCGCCGGTGACGACCACCTTGGACCCGAACCCGATGCGGGTCAGGACCATCTTCATCTGCTCGGTGGTGGTGTTCTGCGCCTCGTCGATGATCAC
>DAINRN010000130.1:8031-8310 GCA_036741815.1 Acidobacteriota bacterium | reverse complement strand
GTCTACGCGGTGCGCCCGGGCCAGCGCGGCGACATCAGCCTGCCCGAGGGACAGCGCCAGAGCGCGGCCATCGCCTGGAGCCACGGCCGCGGCGGCACGTACATCCCCACGCCGCTCGCCTACCGCGGGCTCCTCTATACCGTGAACAACAACGGCATCCTGACCGCCTACCGCCTGTCCAATGGCGAGCAGGCGTATCAGACGCGGCTGCCCATGGGGTCATACACCGCTTCGCCTGTGGCCGCCGACGGCCGCCTCTACTTCCTGAGCGAGACGGGC
>DAINRN010000130.1:6120-8021 GCA_036741815.1 Acidobacteriota bacterium | reverse complement strand
CGCGGACGAGGGGCGGCCCGGTCGAGAGCAGAGGCTCGTCGTCCGCACGCTCCACCACGTGGTGGGGATCGCCGAAGGCGCACGGCTGGCCCTTCGCTGAGGTCGTCGCCGGTGGCGGCCTTGCGGCCGCGGGCGGCGCCGCCTGCTATCCTCGGTTGAGGTGAGCGTGCCGACCACGATCGAGCCTCCAAAGCCCTGGATCCGGCGGACGCTGTTCGAGTCGCCCGGCGCTTCCGTCGTGGAGATACGCTGCCGGGCGGGCGTCGAGCCCCTGGGCCCCGAGGAGCCCAACCCGACGCACGGCATCGTCTTTGTCCGCAGCGGCGTCTTCCGCCGGAAGGTGCGGGGCGAGACCCTGATAGCGGACGCCAACCACGTCCTCTTCTACAACGCCGGAGAGCCCTACCGCTACGCCCATCCGCTTCCGGGAGGGGACGATTGCACCGTCCTCGCACTGGACGGCCAGCGCGCGCTGGAGCTGGTGGGTCGTCATGCCCCGCGGGACGCCGAGCGCCCGGAGACTCCCTTCCGTCCCGGCCATGGCCTGGCCTCGCCCCTGGCGGCCCGCCGGCACTTCGAGCTGCTGGCGCTCGTTCGAAGCGGGGCCCCGAAGCTTGCCATCGAGGACGTCGTGGCCGAGCTGGCCGACGAGGCCGTCGGCGCCGCCTATCGCGCTCCTGGCGGCGGGGCTCCGAAGGAGCCGGTGTCCCTCAATGCCCGGCGCCGGCGGCGCGACCTCGTGGAGGCGGCAAAGGTCGCCCTCAACCAGGCCCTCGACGATGGCGCGGTGCCGAGCCTCGACGAGCTGGCGCGCGCCCTCGGCTGCTCGCCCTTCCACCTCTCGCGCGCCTTCCACCAGACGGCGGGGCTGAGCCTCCGCGCCTACGTCGGGCGGCTGCGCGCGCGACGGGCCGCGGACCGCCTGGCCGCCGGCGCCCGCGACCTCACGGCGCTGGCCCTGGAGCTGGGATACGCGGACCACAGCCATCTCACGAACTCGTTCCGCCGCGAATGGGGCGTGGCCCCGTCGCGCTTCCGCGACTCACACCGGCCGCCGACCCCCTTCCCGAGCAAGATCCTTCAAGCCTCCCCGCCGACCGGACGCTAGATTCTCCACAGGAGGTGTTCTCATGGACAGCGTCACGGTCCAGACGTCTTCGCGGCGGAAAGAGCAGGGGGCGAGCGAGATCGGCCGGATCGTCGAGCAGATCCGACAGTTACACGAAGGCAGCGCCTGGTACGGGCCGTCGGTCGGCGAGGCCCTGGAAGGCCTGAGCGCCGCCGAAGCCGCGCTGCGGCCCATGGGTGCCCACAGCGTCTTCGAGATCGTCCATCACGTCCGGGTCGTCGAGGACGCGGTGCGCCGGCACATCACGGGCGAGGCCGACGGGGACGAGGCGGACTGGGTCAGCGTCCCGGACACGAGCGAGGCGGCCTGGCGGCAGGCGGTGGAACGGCTGAAGGCGGGCCAGCGCGCGCTCCGCGACGCCGCGGCCAGGATGCCCGCGGCGCGGCTGCACGAGAACGTCGCCGGCAAGGAGCACTCGTACTGGTACGAGCTGATCGGCCTGCTTCAGCACGCCGCGTATCACGCCGGCCAGATCGCGCTGCTGAAGAAGGGGCCGGACGCCCAGGCCCTGCTGGCCGCGCCGGGGCGCGCGCCCGAGATCCCCGAGTCGGCCGACCTCTACGGCTGGCTGGTCGGCAGCTGGGACCTCGACGTCCGTCATTACCGCACCGACGTGTCCGGCCAGGGCCTCGAGGGCGAGGCGCATTTCACCTGGGCTCTCGAAGGCCGCGCCGTGCAGGACGTCTGGATCATGCCCAGGCGAGGCCGGCGCGACGCGGCCCTGGACCGCGCCCAGAACATGTTCGGCACGACCCTCCGGGTCTGGGACCCG
>DAINRN010000130.1:0-6110 GCA_036741815.1 Acidobacteriota bacterium | reverse complement strand
GCGGGTCACGTGGATCAACCCCGTGACCGGCGCCCGCGCCGAGCTCGTCGGCCGGCGGAGCGGGACGGACATCGTCCAGGTCGGACACGCGGACGGCATCCCGATCCGCTGGATCTTCAGCGAGATCACGCCGGATTCGTTCCACTGGACGGGCGAGGCGCTGAACGCGGACGGCCGCACCTGGCAGATCCAGGGCGAGTTCCTCGCACGCCGGTCGCGATGATGAAAGCAAGGGTGCGATCGTCAGGAGCTGGAACGGGTAGAGTGGAGAGACAACCGGAGGATGGCCATGCCCGCCACTCAAGCCGCCAAGGGGGAACGATTCCAGGCCCTGCACGCCCGCCCGGGCGCGTTCGTCATCCCGAACCCGTGGGACGCGGGCACCGCCCGCATCCTGACGAGCCTCGGCTTCGAGGCCCTGACGACCACCAGCGCCGGCCTGGCCTTCGTGCTCGGGCGGCGTGACGGCGCCGGCGAGGTGACCCGCGAGGAGACGCTCGCGAATGCAAAAGCCATCGTTGACGCCACGGACCTGCCGGTGGCCGCCGACCTCGAGAATGGCTTCGGCCACACGCCGGAAGCGGCCGCGGAGACGATTCGCCTCGCGGGCGAGGTGACGGGGCTGGTCGGCGGGTCGATCGAGGACTCGACCGGCGATCCGCGGCGGGCGATCTACGATTTCCAGCACGCCGTCGAGCGCGTGGCGGCCGCGGCCTCGGCGGCCCGCGCCCTTCCCTTCCCGTTCGTGCTGGTTGGGCGGGCCGAGAATTTCCTGCACGGCCGCCCGGACCTGGACGACACGATCCGCCGCCTTCAAGCCTTCGAGGCCGCCGGGGCGGACGCGCTGTTCGCGCCGGGGCTCACCAGGGCGGAGGACATCCGGACCGTGTGCGTATCGGTGCGCAAGCCGGTCAACGTCGTGATGGGGTTGAAGAGCGCGTCGTTCTCGGTCGCCGAGCTCGCGGCCCTGGGGGTCCGGCGGATCAGCGTCGGGTCGGCGCTGAGCCGCGCGGCGCTCGGGGCCTTCGTCCGAGCGGCGCGAGAGATACAGGAGCACGGGACCTTCCGCTTCGCGGAAGATGCGCTCCCGTATGCGGAAGCAAACGACCTCGTGGCACGTCCCTGACGATCAGGGGCTAGAAGACCACGTGGGGGTATGCTTCCTGGGTTCGGAGGTGGTCATGCCCTCCCGCCCGTACCCCCGCCCTTTCCGTCTCGCCTTCGTTCTCGCGGTGGTCATCGCGCCCGCCGTCCAGGCGGCCGATTGGCCTCAATGGCGCGGTCCGGACCTCCGCGGCAGCAGCCCCGAGCGGGAGCTGCCGCTGCGCTGGTCCGCGCAGCAGAACGTGGCCTTCAAGCTCGCGCTGCCCGCGGGCGGGGCGTCCACGCCCGTCGTCCTGGCCGACCGCATCTTCTTGAACGTGGCCGACGGCGACACGGTCCAGCTCTGGTCCGTGGACCGGAAGACGGGGGCGGTGGCCTGGAAGCGGCCGCTCGGCTCCGGCGCCGGCCACGCCCATCGCAAGCACAACATGGCCACGCCCTCGCCGATCACCGACGGCCAGCGCGTCTACGCCCTGACCGGTAACGGCGTCCTCAAGGGCTTCGACCTCGCGGGCAAGGAGCTGTGGGCCCGGGACGTCCAGAAGGAGTACGGTCCCTTCGGTCTGATGTGGGGTTACGGGGCCTCCCCGCTGCTCCACGACGGCGTCTTGTACGTGCCGGTGCTGCACGGGATGAAGACCGACGACCCGTCGTACCTGCTGGGCGTGGACGCGGCCACCGGCAAGACGCTGTTCCGCGTCGAGCGGCCGACGGACGCCCCGATGGAATCGCCCGACGCCTACACCACTCCCACGGTCGTACGGAAGGGAGCTGCGGTCGAGGTCGTCGTGACGGGTGGGGACGTCGTGACCGGCCATGATCCCAGGACGGGCAAGGAGCTTTGGCGCGCGGCAGGCCTGAACCCGAGCCGCGAGGGCAACTACCGGATCGTGGCCTCGCCCGTGGCCGTGGGGGACGTGGTGGTGGCCCCGACCCGCATCCGGCCCATGCTGGGCCTGCGCGGGTTCGGACGGGGCGACGTCACCCGGTCCGCCCTGCTCTGGTCGTTCGACCAGGGCCCGGACGTGCCCACGCCCGCCACCGACGGGACCCTCCTCTACGTCGTGACGGACAAGGGCCTGCTCTACTGCCTGGACCTGGTGAGCGGCCGGGTCCATTACGGCCCGGAGCGGCTGCGCGTCGGCACCTACAGCGCGTCCCCGCTGCTCGCGGACGGCAAGCTCTACGTGACCAGCGAGGACGGCCTGACCAGCGTGGTCAAGGCGGGGACGGCCTTCGAGCTCCTGGCCGAGAACGCGCTCGACGACTTCACGCTCAGCTCGCCGGTCGCCGCGGGGGGCCAGATCTTCCTCCGCACGCGCGGAGCGCTCTATGCCATCGGCACCGCCCGCTGACCGCCCGCGCTGGAGGCGGCGAGCGGCGCTGGCGGCGATCACGGTGGCGCTGACCGCGGTGACCTATCACGCCACCTGCAACGCCATCTTCGACTGCGGCTGCTCGTGGTTCTTCGCGGGCGGCAGGGACACCTGCGACATGCACGTCCCCGGTCCGCCGGATTGCCCGGTTTGCACGAACGTGGCGGTGGGCCTCGCGTTCTCGGCCGCGCTGCTCACGGGCTGGGGCGCGGCGGTCGCGTTCGCGGCACGGCGGTTGCGCCTTCAAGAGTGAAGCGCTACGCCGCGTTCCTCCGGGCCGTCAGTCCGATGAACGCGAAGATGGCTGACCTCAAGCGCGCCTTCGAGAGCGCCGGCCTCGAGGACGTGAAGACGGTCCTTTCGAGCGGAAACGTGGTCTTCAGCGCGCCCGCCGCGCCAAACGAACGGCTCGAGCGCCGGATAGAAGCGGCGATGAGCCGGCAGCTCGGGCGCACGTTCCTCACGATCGTGCGCCCGGTGGACGCGCTGCGGAGGATGCTGGCTTCGGACCCGTACGCGTCGTTCCGTCTAAAGCCGGGGTCGAAGCGCGTCGTGACCTTCTTGCGTGGGAAGCCGGAGGCCCGGTTGGCCCTCCCCATCGAGCTCCACGGCGCACGGATACTGTGCCGGAAGGGAAGCGAGATCTTCAGCGCCTACGTTCGGAGCCCGCGCGGCCCCGTATTCATGACCCTGATCGAGAAGACGTTCGGCAAGGAGGTCACCACCCGCACCTGGGAGACGGTCCAGAAGGTCGCCCGATAGCCCGGTGCTGATCGGGCTAGCGCGTCCCGGCCGCCCGCCCCGCGCCGGCCACGTCGTAGACGTAGAGTCTGTCCTGCTCGCGCACGTAGAGACGGCCGTCCGCCACCACCAGGTGGGGCCAGCTCGGATGCGATACCTCCGGGATGGTGAACGAGCCCTTCTCGCTATAGCCCGAAGGCGTCGCCTCCACCAGGAGGACGACGCCGTTCTGGTAGCGGAAGTAGAGGCGGTTGTCGGCGTACATCAGCGCGGCCGATCCCGAGCCTGCGTTGCGGATGTCTCCGCCCCAGGCGACCTTGCCCGTCATGAGGTCGAGGCTGATCGGAAAGCCCTTGTTGTGGCCGTGGCCCGCGTAGACGTGATCGCCGACGAGCACGAGGCCGCCGTGGTGGTTCTGGAACGTGCTCGCGGGCAGGAAGTAGACCTCGCGGGCCACCACTCCCCCGCCCTCCAGGATCAGTTGGAGCAGGGCCGCGCCCGTCTGGTAGCCGGTGGAGGTGAAGATGTGGTCCCCGCGGACCAGCGGGGTCGGGATGTTGGCCACGTCGTTGGCGATGCGGTTGTAGCCCCAGAGGAACTTCCCGTCGCTCGCGCGGATGCTCACGAGGCCCTTGCCCATGAGCTGGACGTATTGCTTCACGCCCGCGCCGTTCGAGATCACGATCCCGGCGTAGGCGGCGCCGTCCTTGCCCTTGGGCCCGAGGTCGGGGACGGCGGCCTTCCAGATCGTCTGGCCGGTCCTCTTGTCGACAGCGACAAGAGCGGCATCGCGCGCCCCCGGCGTGAACACGAGACGGTCACCGTCCACGAGCGGCGACTCGCTGAACTTCCACATCGTGCTCATGGAGCCGCCGAAGTCCCGGGGCAGGCTCTTCCGCCAGCGCTCCTTGCCGCCCTTGGCCTCGAGACAGACCAGGTCGCCCTCGGTCCCGATGGCGAAGACGAGGTCGCCGTCCACGGTGGGCGTGCCGCGAGGCCCGGCGTATTCGTCGTCCCAGGGCGGACCAACCCGGGCGCTCCACACGATCCGGCCGTCGGCCTTGTTCAGGGCGAAGACCTGCTGCGTGCCGTCCTTGTCGCCCATGGTGTAGATGCGGTCGCCCACCACCGCCACGCTGGAGAGGCCGGCGCCGATCCCCGCCGCCCGCCATAGCAGGCGCGGGCCGACGGCGGGCCATTCCTGGAGGAGGCCGGTCTCCGCCGACTGGCCGTCGCGGTTCGGCCCGCGCCATCCGGGCCAGTCCGCCGCCAGGGATGCTCCCGCGCCTGCGGCAATTGCCGCCATCGCGAAAGCCGCTTCCAGCATCCACCGCATCGTTCGAGCTCGGATCATCGCGTCCTCCTGCCGAGGTCTGCCGGCATGCTAGCGCGAGAGGGCCGGTCTGCGGGCGTCAAACTGCGGCGCGCCGCCTGTTCGAAACAACGTTTCACATGAACGGTACGGACAGAGCCGCCGCCCTGCTCAGGCGACGCCCGCCGCCTGCCGCGCCGCGCGCTCCTGGGGCAGCAGCACCGCGTACAGGACGTCGTTGACCGGGGTCGGCACGCGCGCCTCCCGGCCCAGGCGGACGACGGCGCCGCACTGCGCGTCCAGCTCCGACGGGCGGCCGGCCATCACGTCGCGCTGCATCGAGCTGGTGGTGCCCGCGGGCAGCGAGTCCACGAAGGCGAGGGTCCGGTCGAGGAGCTCCGGAGCCAGGGCGACGCCGCGCGCCCGCGCCACCGCGATCGTCTCCTCCATCGCCGCCACCAGCAGGGCCCGGGTCTCGCCCAGGGCGCGGAAGACGTCGACGGGAACGCGGACAGCCGCCCCCACCGCGGACGTGGCGGCGATGAACACCAGCTTGGACCACAGGACGGCCACGATGTCGGCGGTGGCCTCCGCGTCCACGCCCGCCCCTCTCAGCACGGCGGCCAGGTCCCGCGCGCGGTTGCTCTCGCCGCCGTCGGGCTCGCCGAGCACGATGCGGGGCTCGATGCCGCTGTGCCGGATCAGTCCCGGGGCCGCGATCTCGGCGCGGATCCAGGCGGCGCCCCCGAGCACGCGCTCGCGGCCCAGGGCCTTCCGCGCCTCGTCCACCGCCTCCACGCCGTTCTGGAGCGGCAGGACGACCCCGTCCTTCCCCAGGAGCGGCGGCATCGCGCGGAGGGCGGACGGCAGCTGCCAGGCCTTCACCGCGCAGAGGACGGCATCGACGGGGCCGATCTCGTCGGGCCGATCGGTCGCGCGGGCGGGCCGGACGTGCACGTCCCCCTTGATGGATTCCACGCGCAAGCCGTCCTGCCGGATGGCGCGCAGGTGCTCGCCCCGGGCCACGAAGGTCACGTCGTGGCCCGCGGCCGCGAGGCGGGCCCCGAAATAGCCGCCCACGCCTCCGGCCCCCACCACCGCGAGCTTCATAAGGGCACGACCGATCGCGAGATCAGTCTATCCGGCGATCACGGCGCGGGACAACGTTTCACGCGAACCGCCTTGACGGGAGGCCCACCACAGGCTTGAATCGTGCGACATGAGGCGCGCGCTGCTGGTCCTGGCCGTGGTCACGCTCTACGTGCTGCACCAGGACCTCTGGCTCTGGCGCACGGCGCGGCCCCTCGTCTTCGGCTTCGTGCCCGTGGGCCTCTTCTACCACGCGTGCTTCTCGGTGGCCGCGTCGCTCCTGATGTGGCTGCTGGTCTCCCAGGCCTGGCCCGCCCACCTGGAAGAGGAAGCCGAGCGGCCCCCGCGGGATTGAGATGATCCCGGCCGCGATCGTCTTCCTCTACCTGGCCGTCGTCGTCTACATCGGGGTCTTCGCCTTCCGCAAGGCCAGCGGCAAGCAGGAGGTCGAGGACTACTTCCTGGCCAGCCGGTCGCTGGGGCCGTTC
>DAINRN010000129.1:6996-8315 GCA_036741815.1 Acidobacteriota bacterium | reverse complement strand
TCGTGTTCGAGGCGTGGACCAAGCCCGAGCTGTTCAGGCAGTGGTGGGTGCCGAAGTCGATGGGAATGTCCCTGCTTTCCTGCGAAATGGATGTTCGTGTCGGGGGCAGGTACCGTTTGGAGTTCGCACACGGGGACTCACAGTCGGCGTTCTTCGGCACGTACAAGGAAGTAACACCGCACTCGCGCCTCGTCTGGACCAATGAGGAAAGTGACGAGGGTTCCGTCACGACGGTGACCTTCGCGGAAAAAGGCGGCAAGACGTTGCTGGTCATGCACGAGCTTTATCCCTCGAAGGAAGCTCTCGACGCCGCCGGCACCGGGGCGGCGGATGCGATGGGAGAGACGTTCGAGCAACTGGACGAGCTTCTCGTCACCCTGGGCGCGAGTGTGGAACTGTCATGAAGTCGTCGATCTCGCGGTCGGCCGCCTGGCTCATTCGTCCCGACCTCGATCCCTCGTGGCACACCATCAGCGAGTGGGCAATCGGTCCTCCGGCCGACCTCGCGGCGCTGCTCGCCCCGGCCGGCCTTGCTCACATGCTGTCCGGGGCTACCGGGGTAGGGCCGTGAAAATTCGATAGGTGCTTCGGTCCGCCCAACACCGCGCTAAAGCTGCGAAGCGCCGCTTCCACCTTGCCATGCGGCGCTTCGTCAGCTTCAGCGCATTGTTCGGCGGCTCGTCGCATCCTGCAATGCTCATCGCTTCAGTTCGATTCTCAAGAGGCGTGTAGGTCGGGAATCGAGATTGTGGACGGCATGCGGTGCCTGGGGTTCAAGCCACAGCGTCATTGGGAACTGAGAAGCGGGCGGCGCTGCTTTGACTTCCTCAACCAGCCGACCGTCAGCGTCGTAGTCTCGATAGACGCCCTCCTGCATCAGGTACATCACGCTTGGTCGGCAGTGCGCATGCAGCGGCTCACGTTCCCCCGGAGCCACAGTTACGTCGAGCACGCGAACATGCTCGTTCTCAAGCAAGACTCGATGGTTCCTCGGCGCAGCCGCGACCGCATCTAGGCTTGCAGGCCAAGGGCAATCACTCGTGACCTCTGCTTGCGCGGCAACCACTTTGAAACGCGTTAGGGCTCCGCCAAGATAGCCCATGGCGACGCCAGCCAAGAGAGCAGCACCAGTTCGGATCATCATCCTGTGTACTCCCGGGAAGGACTGCGTGCTCGTGGCTCGTGACCGCCGAACACCGCGTTGAGCGGCGAAGGCCGCGGTTCTCTAGACGGCGTGGACTTCGTCCGCTCCAACGCATTGTTCTGCCGCACGCGGTACAACCCTGGTACATAGCTTACAGGTGTCCGGGCACATGGCT
>DAINRN010000129.1:6096-6986 GCA_036741815.1 Acidobacteriota bacterium | reverse complement strand
TGTTAGCGATGTTCCCGGTTGCTCACGCTCGCTCCACGATAACAGAGGGCGCTACGTGCCCGCGCGGCACTTGAAGACCACGCGGTTGCCTTCGTCCAGACCAACGACGGCGACTTCGTCAATGCCCGTGTCCCAGTAATAGGAATGACGACGCGTGGCTTTCTCTTGCCTCTTGGAACAGCGCCTCGTAGCCCTCCCTCTGCGGAAGGCGGAACACTGTCGATTCGCGGGCAGGTGGTCCAACGGCGGCGACAACCTGCTCCTTCGTGCTTCCCGTCTCTACGGCTTTGAACTTCTTGCCGAACCCGTCGAGGATCCCCCACTCGCCTACGAACCCGTTGCACCCGCAGATGACCGCCACGCCCAGAAGAGCCGGCCCGGCCAGGGCACGTCGTGAAAGCATCCGTGAGCTCATTCGCTCCTGAGTCGGCAGACACGTATTGTACGGATCCGTGTAACACGGAGGCCAACGGTAGCCGGCGGCGTCGATCCCCTGCGTGCCTTTCAGTGATGTAACGTATCCTCCCATGGTCTTCATCGAGCAGGCCTTCTAACCGATGGCCTGGAACCCCAAGCTCTGGGCCTCCGTCGTCCCCCGAGATCCCACGCAGCAGAAGCCGAACCACTACCTCGAGATGGCGCGCGTGGCGTGGGAGAACCGCGACGAGCTTCCCTTCGCGTGGCGGATCCTCAAGCAGGGCACGTGCGACGGGTGCGCGCTGGGGACGACGGGCCTGCGGGACTGGACCCTCGACGGCGTCCACCTCTGCATGGTCCGCCTGGAGCTGATGCGGCTGAACACCGCGCCGGCGCTCGACGTCTACACGCGCTTCGCCCTCGCCGAGACCGCCCTCTACCTGGCGCTGGCCCCCAAGAGCAACGCGGTCTAC
>DAINRN010000129.1:0-6086 GCA_036741815.1 Acidobacteriota bacterium | reverse complement strand
CCCGCGCTGGACCCGGCCCGCCTGGCCGACGTCTCCCTCCTCGGCTCCCTCTCCTCGCGCGAGCTGCGGGCCCTGGGTCGTCTGCCCGAGCCCATGCTGCGCCGTCGCGGCGAAAAGGGGTTCCGCGTCGTCTCCTGGGAGGAGGCGTACGCCGCGGCGGCGGAGAAGATCCGGGCCGCGCCGCCCGAGCGGTTCGCGGTCTACGTCACCTCGCGCGGGATCCTCAACGAGCACTACTACGCGGCCCAGAAGGCGGCGCGGGCCATGGGCACGAGCCACGTGGACAACTCGGCGCGCCTCTGCCACGCCGCCTCTACCGTGGCCATGAAGCGCACGCTGGGTTACGGGGCCACCACGTGCTCCTACACGGACTGGATTGGGTCCGACCTCATCGTCTTCTTTGGATCCAACACCCCCAACAACCAGCCCGTCACCATGAAGTACCTGTACCACGCGCGCCGGAAGGGCACGCGCGTGGCGGTGGTCAACCCGTACTTCGAGCCCGGGCTCAAGCGCTACTGGGTGCCGTCGGTCGCGGAGTCGGCCGTGTTCGGGACCCGCTTCGCCGACGAGTGGTTCGCGGTGGACACGGGCGGGGACCTGGCCTTCCTGAACGGCGTGTTCAAGGTCCTCCTGGCCGAGGACGGGATCGACCGCGAGTTCGTGGCCCGCTCGACCACGGGCTTCGACGAGGCCCGGGCCCACGTGGAGGGCCAGACCTTCGAGATGCTCGAGCAGCGCAGCGGGACCAGCCGCGCGGAGATGCGCCGCTTCGCGGACATGCTGAAGGCCGCCCGCCGCGGGATCTTCGTATGGTCCATGGGCCTGACCCAGCACGCCCACGGCGTCGACACCATCCAGGCGCTGGTGAACGTGGCCCTGGCCCGGGGATGGGTGGGGCCCGAGAGGACCGGCCTCATGCCGATCCGCGGGCATTCGGGCGTGCAGGGCGGCGCGGAGGTGGGCTGCGCTCCCGGCCTCGAGGAAGAGCAGCGGCGGCGGTTCGAGGAGGCGTGGGGCTTCCCCTGCCCGGCCTTCGCCGGCCTGACGGCGGCCGAGATGGTGGCCGAGGCGTACCGCGGCGGCCTGGACGTCTTCTGGATGGCGGGCGGCAACTTCCTGGAGACGCTGCCCGACCCCGCGGCGGTGGCGCGCGCGCTCGGCCGCGTGGGCACGCGCATGCACCAGGACATCGTGCTGTCCTCGATGATGCTGCTGCCTCCCGAGGACACGGTCGTGCTGTTCCCGGCCACGACCCGCTACGAGTCGCCCGGCGGAGGAACCGAGACCTCGACCGAGCGGCGCATCATCTTTTCTCCGGAGGTGGAGGGGCGCCGCATCGGGTCCGCGAAGCCGGAGTGGGAGGTCTTCGGCGAGGTGGCGGCGCGGGTCCGGCCCGAGCGGGCGGAGAGCGTGCGCTTCGCCTCCTCCGCGGCCATCCGCGAGGAGATCGGGCGCACGGTGCCGCTCTACGCGGGGATCGAGCGGCTGCAGCGCCAGGGCGACAACGTCCAGTGGGGCGGGCCGCGGCTGTTCGCCGACGGCCGCTTCCACACGGCGGACGGCAAGGCCCGCTTCTCGGCCGTGACGCCGCCCGAGCGCCGGGCCACGGAGGGGCAGCTCTACGTCTCCACGCGGCGCGGCAAGCAGTTCAACTCCATGATCCAGCACACGGTCGATCCCCTGACCGGCGCGGCGCGCGACGACGTGCTGATCTCGGCCGAGGACGCGGCGCGCCTGCACATCGCCAACGGGGACCGGATCCGGCTCACTTCCGCCGCCGGCCGCTTCGAGGGCCGGGCCCGCATCGACGCCATCAAGGCGGGCAACCTCGAGGTCCACTGGCCCGAGGGCAACGGCCTGCTGTCGCGCGAGGAGATCGACGCCGCCTCGAAGGAGCCGGACTACAACGCGGTGGTGCAGGTCGAGCGGCTCGGTCCCTGAGCCGTACCCGCGGGAATAGAAGGGGGTCCCTCCCCGGTATCCCTGACGGCAGCGGTTGCGTTGGGGGTTCGGGGCGTGTCAGGCGTCACAGCCATAGGAGCGCCATACCGCTACCATGGGAGACTTTCAAACCGTTGGAGGCCCGGCATGTTGGCAAGCGTCAGAGGCCCACGGTGGACGTCGTTTCCGGCGGTTGTCCTGGCCGCCCTTACCCTCCAGGCCGCGCCCGCCCCGGCCGCAGGCGTGGACCCGGCAGCCCTTCGCGCCGCCGCCATCGCGATGGATACGAAACAGATCCAGGCCATGGGCCCAGCCGTCATGCCGTCGCTGGCCCACTTCTACTCCACCTCGTCCGACGAAGACAAGGCGAAGGTCGCGGCCGTCTTCTACCAGCTCGGTTGGAAGTCGCCGGAGGCGAAGCGCGCGCTCATGGCCGACATCCGCACCCAGGACCAGACGCTACGGCTGCGTGTGCAGTGGGCCCTGGGCCGGGTGAGCGACGACCCCGACGTGGTGGACGCCCTGCTCGAGAACATGCAGCACGACCCGGTGCCGCTCTTCCGCGACAAGGCCGCCTGCGCCCTCGCCTACGACCAGATCCACCTCGCGCCCGCCCAGAAGCTGCGGCTGTTCGAGGGGCTCATCGATGCCCTGGACAGCGAGACGCTGCAGGTCCGGCAGATCGCGCTCCAGGCGCTCCAGATCCTGACCGGGCAGAGCAAGGGCTTCCTGCCCGGGGCGGAGCCCGGGACGCGCCGGGCCGCGGTCTTGGAGTGGAAGCGATGGCTCGCCGAGTACCGCTCGAACCTTTAGCGGCGGCGCTCGTGGCCGTCCTGGTCGCGGCCCCTGCGGCGCGCGCCGCGACCGGTTCGGGCTCGGTCCTGGCCAGCTACAGCTTCGACGACACCGTGGACACCGGGCCGGACACCTTCGCGATCTGGCAGGGAGCGCGGCACACGGCCACGGGCCAGGGGCGGGTCTCCTTGAGCACCCGCTTCCACGTGAGCGGCTATCGGTCGGTCGAGCTTGGGGACGTGGCGGGCGACGGTGACTTCCCGGAGCTACAGGGTTACTTTCCAGCGCGCACCACGGGCCGGCTGTTCTTCCACTTCTCGTTCCTGACCACGGACCCGAAGGAGGAGCTGAACGTGGCCCTGGCCGGTCCGCGCTTCTTCCAGATGGAAAAGGACGGGATCTCCTTCTGGCTCGCCACCCGCGAAGGGCAGCTCGTCCACGTCTCCGACAGCATCCCGAAGAAGCTGTTCCCGGTCGAGGCCTTCGTCTGGTACGCGGTGGACCTGGCCTACGATCTCGAAGCCGGGACCTATGCGCTGACGATCTATCGCGAGGGGCAGGACGCGCCGCTGGTGGCCCTCCGCAAGCAGCCGAACACGGTCCGGCAGCCGGGATCCGCGATCGACAAGTTCTCATTCGTGGGCTCGCCCTACGGCGACCGCTCGAACGTGGTCTACTACGTGGACGACGTCGTGATCGGCACCGACGCGAGCGTGGCCACGCGTCCCTTCGTGGCTCCCGGCCGCCGCAAGCTGTTCATCGACCTCTTCCACGACTACCAGAAGCTGCTCCTGGAGCGTCCGCGGTGCCTCCCGCTGAGCGGACCCGAAGACGTAGGCTTCACCGCCGCCGACCTCGCCGGGCTCGCACGCGAGGGGCTGCTCGACGCGGTGGAGCGCCTCCTCGCGGGGGAGAAGCTGGACGCCAGGGCCTTCGTCCGGCGCGGCGAGGGACGGTCCCGGACCGTCCTCGAGGCCCTCGGCGATTGGACCGCCGGCTGCGAGGCGCTCGCGGCCGGAGACCCGGCGCGCGCCCTCCCCCGCTTCGAGAGCGCCGCGGCGGCGGTCCCGGAGGGACGGATCTTCAGCCTGTCCGCGGCCCTGGCCCTGGCCGGTCTCAAGCGCTTCGCGGAGGCCGACGAGCGCCTGGCCCTGCTCTCCGACTGGCGTGACGATCCGCGCTACGCCGTCGCCGCCGCCTTCGTGGGGATTGCGCGCGGCGACCTCGACCGGGCCGAGCTGTGGCTCCGTGACCCGGCGTAGCGCGTCCTCGATCGCGACGCGAACCCCTTGCTGCGCCCATTCCGCGACGGCTTCCGCGCGGACGTGCTCGAGGCGCTGAAGGACCGGCTGGGGGCCGATTTCCAGGCTCGGCTCGAGGAGACGCTCGTGACCGAGCAGTATTACTACGTCCAGCTCTGGAAGGGCCGGTATGACGTGGCCCGCGACTACGCGCTGCGCATGGGGGAGCGGATGCGCCGGGCGGAGCTTCCCGCCGGGGTGTGGACGGGGCGGGCCGGCGACGCGGCCTTCTACGGGCAGGACCTGCGCGAGGCCGCGAGCTCTATGAGCAGGCCATCCGCGGCGAGAAGGACAACGGGGTGCTCATGACCCTCTACTTGAAGATCGCCGACCTCGCCTATCTTGCCGGGGACGTGGAGACCGAGCGCCACCTGCGCGAGCACTACTATGGCGCACTCACGGAGTGATCCGGTCGGACGTTCGAGGGCGCTCGCGGGTCTCGCCCTCCTCGCGGCGCTGCGCCTCGCGGCCGCCGTTTCCGCATCCCAACAGCCCGCCGCCGAGGACGCCTACCCGTCCGACATCACTCCCCCCGCGGGGACCCGCTACCCCTGCGCGCTGACCCGCTGCCGCGGTCGCTCCCCGGCATCCCCGAGGGCGAACGGACCTACATCAACCACACCTACACGCGGATCCTCCGCGCCACCCAGGCGAAGCTCGTGCTGCTCAAGGCCCTCGAGGACGGCGGCGCGGTGCCCGCGGCGCTCGCCCGCTACCAGGAAACGACGCGACGGCTGGCCGAGCAGCTCTCCGCGGAGCACGCTCCCTCCGGCCTCGGGCTCTTTCAAGAGGACGTGCTCGCGGCCCTGGCGCTGCAGCAGGCCTTCTTCTCCAAGGCGGCGCCCCTGCGCGAGTCCGGGAGCAGCATGGCCGACGTCTACCGGATCGCCGAGGGCCGGCAGGCCTCGGTCCGCCTCATCTCCGCCTGGAGCCGGATGCAGGGCCGCTACCCGTCCTGGGCGCCCGAGACCAAGGACAGCATCTACCACCATCTCTGCGCGCTGGACCTGTTCTGATCGTCATCGCGCCGGGATGATCCCGCGCGGCCGGCATCTCGTTGCCTCCAGGACCCCGACTGTCCCGGGCCGGCTTTATGATCCCGCCGATCCGCCCGGACGGCCCTTGTGGGAGAGGAGGGAACAACCATGGCCGCTGCCACGACCCCGTTCCAGGGGACGGGGGAGCCGACGCTGGGCCAGGTCGTCCTCTATCACGCCGCCGACCGCGACGACGCCCCCGAGCTGGCGGCCTTCCCCTTGAGCTCCGACGTGCAGACCTTCGCCGCCATCGTGGCCCGCGTCCATCCCCGCGGCGCGGCGGACCTGATGGTGATCGATCCATCGAAAGGGCCCATGCCCCGCTGGAAGGTGCCGTTCTCGCACGTGCCGCGCCCCGGCCACTGGATGCCGCGGGACGCGATGGGCCGCGGCTAGTCGAGCTCCGCGAGCGGGATCCTCATCGCTCTCGCCGCCGCCAGCATGCGGTCGTCGTAGCTGGCCAGCTCGACCTTCTGCCGGTTGCCGCGCAGGAACTCGATCGAGGCCAGGTGCAGGGCGTCCAGCGTCCGGACCGTAATGGGGAAAGGGTCGAGGGCCCGGGCCAGGACCGGAGGCGCCAGCTCCAGGAAGGCGAGCCGGCCCAGCAGCATCCGCGCGCCCTCGCCGTGCGAGCGGCCGAGGCCCTGCCCGTGGATGCGCGTCCAGACCTCGTACTCCAGGAGACGGCTGGAGACCAGCGGCTCCTCCCACAGGGATGCAGGCGGGTACCGGTCCTCCGCGAGGAGGTGTGCGAGCGCGACCGAGGTGTCGAGGTAGATCACCGCTCGTCGCGGTCCTGCTTGAGCTCCCGGAGGAGGATCTCGAGCGGGGCCACCGGGTCGCGTGGAGGTGGCCCCTCCGCCACCATCATGGGCGCCGTGAGCCACCCGTTCCGGACCGCCTCGGCGAGCAGGGCGTCGGCGAGGTGGAGGGCGCGCCCCTCCCGCGGGGGGGACAGCTCGGCCACCACCCGGTCGCGGTCCGTCACGAGGATGGTTTCCCCGCCCTG
>DAINRN010000128.1:0-8421 GCA_036741815.1 Acidobacteriota bacterium | reverse complement strand
CTCCCCACGCCGGCGGTGCTGGCGCCGCTGCTAATGGTCTTCTGCCTGGCCCTCTTCTGGGCGGTAGCCTCGGGCAGCGTTTACCGGCGGCCGCGCTATCTTCTCCCCGTGGTGGCCGCCAGCGCGATCCACGCCGGCGTCCTCACCGCCTGGGCCTGGGCCCGCTCCCGCGCCGCGGCCGTCTTCGGCCTGGGCGCCGTGCTCGCGCTGCACGTCGCGGGCACCGTACCGCGCATGATGGCCAGCGGCGACATCGCCCGCCATCACGAGGCCATGGTCCGCTCCCTGGAGCGGAAGGGGATCCGCACGGGCTACTCGGACTTTTCGATCGCGGCGCCCGTGACCATGTTCACGTCGGAGAGGATCGTCCTCTCCCCCGCGCTCGGACCGACGCCGGCCTACGCGTCGGAGGCCCAGGCGCGCCGGGTGGCGGAGGACGGGCCGGACGCCTACGTGCTCCCTCCGGAGGACGACCCCGAGCGGTTCGCCTCGGTGCTCCGCGGCCTCGGCGTGGGATTCCAGGTGGAGACGAAACCCGTAACCGTCTTTTACGCGTTTTCCCGCCGCGTCCGCCTGGACGAGGTGGCAGGCTTCCGCGGCGGACGAGGCTCGGAGCGGGGGAATCCTCCCGACGAGTGAGCTACCGCGGCTCCACCGCGTCCTGAAAGTGTTACAACTCCGCCGCCCTGTGGCGGCCCCCACGGCGAGCCGGGCCATGGCACGCAACGTGCTTCCACCCGCCGCGGTAGGCATATGAGAGCCAGGACCTCGCGGTGGAGTGTCGTCGGGCCAACCACATCGTGGCCGGCCCGGACCATTCCCCGTGTCAAGAGGACGACGCTGCCCCCGTTGTGCGGCTGCGTGTGCGCGATACACTCCCGACGCGACAGGAGGTCCCATGCGGCCCATCCGTTGGAAGGCGGTTGTCTCTGCATCGATCCTGATCTCTGCCGCGCTGGGGCCCACCCCTTCCGCCCAGTACGAAAAGGGGAAGCCTAGCCCCTCGATCCCATTGTGATCGAGCGCCGCCGGACCTCCATCCGCCGCCCGGCCGCCGCCGCCGTGGCCGTGATCGCCGTCATGGCCTGGCCGAGCTGCGCCACCAACCCGGCCACGGGCGCGAAGCAGATCACGCTCATCTCCGAGGGCCAGGAGAAGCAGATGGGCCAGCAGGCCGACCAGGAGGTGGCCGGGGCCATCGGCCTCTACGAGGACGCCGACCTCCAGGCCTACGTGCAGCGCATCGGGGCCGACATGGCCGCCCGCTCGGAGCGGCCCGCGCTCAACTGGACCTTCCGCCTGGTGGACGACCCTGCGGTCAATGCCTTCGCCCTTCCCGGCGGCTACGTCTACGTCACGCGCGGCCTGATGTCGTACTTCACGTCGGAGGCCGAGCTGGCCGCGGTCATGGGCCACGAGATCGGCCACATCACCGCCCGCCACACCGTGAGCCAGATCAGCAAGGCCCAGCTCGCGAACATCGGCCTGGCCGTGGGCATGATCGTGCGGCCCGAGCTGCAGAGCCTCGGCGGCCTCGCGGAGGCGGGGCTGAGCCTGCTCTTCCTGAAGTACAGCCGGGACGCCGAGCGGCAGGCCGACGACCTCGGCCTCCGCTACGTGACCCGGGTGGGATACGACCCGCGGCCCATGGCCGACGTCTTCACCACGCTGGAGCGCGTCAGCGCCGCGGAGACCAAGGGCCGCGTGCCGGGCTGGCTTTCCACCCATCCCGACCCCGGCGACCGCCGGACGCGGATCGGCCAGGAGATCACCGCCTTGACCGAGCCGCTCGGGACACGCGGGCGCGACCGCGCGGACTACCTGCGGCGGATCGACGGGATCGAGTTCGGCGAGGACCCGCGGGAGGGCTTCTTCGAGCAGAGCGTCTTCTACCACCCGGGGATGAGGTTCCGTTTCGAGTTCCCTCCGGGCTGGAAGACGAGCAACCAGAAGCAGGCCGTCGGCGCCCAGAGCCCCAACCAGGACGCGGTGGTGGTGATCACCCTCGCCCGGCGCGAGTCGCCGGAGACGGCGTCGCGCGAGTTCTTCTCCCAGCCCGGGATCCAGCAAGGCAGCGCCTGGCGCGGGGACATCAACGGCCTGCCCGCCGTCGCCCACAACTTCGCCGCCCAGACGCAGCAGGGCGCGGTCATCCGCGGCGTGGCCGCTTTCGTCAGCCATCAGGGCAAGGTGTTCCAGGTGCTGGGCTACACCTCTTCGGCGCGCTGGCCACGCTACGCCGACCTCATCAGTCAGACGTTGAACACCTTCGAGCGCCTGACCGATCGGCGCTATCTGGACGTGGAGCCGAAGAGGCTGTCGATCGTGGACCTGCCCCGGGCCATGACCCTGCGCGAGTTCGCCGAGCGCTACCCTTCGACGGTGCCCGTCGAGACCGTCGCCATCATCAACGAGACGACCGTGGACGGCAGGCTCGAGGCGGGACCCGCCAAGCGCGTCGTGGGCGGCCAGCTCCCGGACGAGCCGCGGCGGTCCCCGCGGCGGTAGCGCTTCAGAACCGCGGTCCGGCGCGGATGTTGGTAGACGTGCTCGCCGCGCTCAGCGTCTCGCCTGCGGCATGCGCGTCCCGAGCGCCGACTCGCTCCGGAACGAGTAACCAAACGTAACGGTTATCCGTTCTGGGACGGATTCGGAATTCGTAAGCGACTCGCCCCGGGGCGAGTCCTGGGCATCCGCTGATCCATACTCTTGCCTGAGGACAACAAAAATGCCTGACTTCAAGCCCGCCCCCGTGAAGGCCAACGTCTCCAAGGCCGACCTCGACAAGCTCGACATCCGCGTGGGGACCATACGGAGCGTCGAGGACGTCGCGGCCTCCAACAAGCTCGTTCGCCTCCGCGTGGAATTCGGCGACCATGCGCGCACGATACTGGCCGGTATGAAGGGCGAGCGGGCCCTTCTCCGCGAGATCGAGGGCAAGCAGGCCCTTTTCGTCGTCAACATGGAGCCGAAGCGGATGGTGGGAGAGGTCTCCGAAGGCATGCTGTTCGACCTCGGCTACGCAGACGGGATCGTCCCCGCTCTCGCCGTGCCCGAGAGGCCCGTTCCCGACGGGGTGCGCGCCGGATAGCCCGCGGGCGGATCAGCCCGCGGCGGCGGCGATCAGGGCCCGATACCGCGCGAGGACGGATTCCCAGCGGTAGTTCTCGCGCACGTAGACGCGGCCGTTCTCGCCCAGGGCCCGGCCCAGCTCCGGCTCGCGCACCAGGAGGTCCAGCGCCTCTGTGAACTCCTCGCCGTCGGCATAGTAGAGCCCGCCCTGCGAGCGGACGCAGTGGTCCTTCAGCACCGGCGAGCGGGCGCTGGCCAGGGCGGGCGTCCCCAGCGCGAAGCCCTCCAGCAGGACGATGGACAGGCTCTCGAACGGGCTCGGGCAGACGACAGCGCGCGCGCCCGCCAGCGCCGACCGCTTCTCCTCCTCGGACAGGTAGCCCAGGTAGCGCACGCCGGGGACGCGCGGCGCCTCCATGGAGAGGCGCCCGATGAGGATGAGCTCGGCCGCGCCCGCGTGGTCGCGGCGGTAGCTGTCGTAGAACGCGACCATCTCCTCGCAGCCCTTCCCCGCGTCGATGCGGCCCGCATAGAGCACGTAGGGGCCGCGCACGTCGTGGCGGATGCGGAAGCCGTCCACGTCGCTGGGGTCGGCCATCTCCACGCCGATCCCCGTCACCGCCGCGGGCCGGCCCCCCAGGCCGAAGCGCGCCCGCACGAGGTCCGCCTCGGGGACGGAACAGAAGGCCAGCGCCCGCGGCAGGGCGAACATCGCGTCGTAGATGCGGAACCGCAGCGGCGGCTCGTCGTGGGCGGTAGGGACGAGCACCGAGCGCTCGGAGGCCGCCTGCAGGCCGTAGTACGTCGGGTAGTAGAGGTACGTGAAGAACACGACGGCGTCGAACTCGTCCCTGCGCTGCCGGATCGCCTCCACCAGGCGCGGCGCGTAGGGGCCTTGGCGGCGCAGCCAGACGAGCTCGTCCGCCTCGGAGTGCGCGCGCGCATAGAGAGGCTCCGAGAGCCGGTTGAAGGCCAGGAGGTCGCGCTCCTCCTCGACGGGGAACCGGACGACGTCGACACCGTTGAGGCGCTCCCCGCCAGCGGGCAGCTCGTTCCGCCAGGTGACGTAATCCCGCGCGCAGGTGGTGAAGACCGTGACCCGGGCCTCCGCCGCCAGGCGTTCCCCCACGGCGCGGGCCAGCGATTCGGACCCGCCGGCCACGTCGGCCCCGTAGCGCTGCACGACGAAGGCCACGTTCACAGCGCGTCCACGTAGCCCTTCAGCGTCCCCTGCACCGCCGCGGGCGCGAAGGCCTTCACCCGCTCCCGCTGGCCCGCGAGCACCGCGGAGCGGAGCGTGGGATCCGTGGCCAGGAGGTGAGCCATCTCCGCAACCTCGTCCAGGCGCTTCTCGCCGAACTGCACCCCTGCCCCTCCGAGCGTGTGCGGCACTGCAGCCGCGGCGTGGGCCAGGACGGGCACGCCCATGAGCATGGCCTCCACCAGCGGGACCCCGAAGCCCTCGTGCTCGCTCATGGAGACGAAGACCTGCGAGGCGGCGTAGCAGGCCAGGAGGTCCCGGTGGTCCACGTGCCCCGTGAAGACCACCTCCGCGGGCGTGAAGCCCTCCTCGTACATCAGGGCCTGGAGGGCGTCGAAGTAGTGGCGGCGCTTCGGCAGCTTTCCCACCAGCAGGAGGCGCAGGTCGGGCGAGATGAACTTCTTCCAGTACGACGCCAGCCGGATGAGGTCCTCGTGCCGCTTGTTGGGGGCCACCCGGCCCACGAACAGGAGGTTGGTGCGTCCGTCGCCGAGCAGGCGGGCCAGCACCGGGCTGGCGGGGTCGCGGTAGCGCGCGAAGTCCAGGTAGATGGGGAGCACGCCGGTCCGCCGGAAGCCGGCCGCCTCCAGCTCGCCGCGGTTGAACTCGCTGTCGGCCAGGCCCAGGTCCACGTGGCCGGCCAGCCCGCGCAGCTCCTCACGCCCCAGGGCGCAGATCCGCGCCATCTCCGCGTCGTAGCCGGCGAAGAACTCCGGGGGAGTGATGTTGTGGTGCAGGAGGACGCGGCGCCCGCGGTGGGCCTCGAGGGCCGCGGTGAGGGGCGACGGCAGCGCGTAATGGAGGATGACGACGTCCTCCGGCCCGCCCGGCCGCCACTCCGACCAGGGACGTCCGTCGCCCTCCAGCTCGTCGTCCAGCTCCAGCGCGTAGACGTCCGCCGTGTGGCCCCACGACCGGAAGGCGTCGCGCATGAGGCGGGCGGAGTCCCCGATGGCGTCGCCCTTGTGAAGGGTGGGCGTCCACTGGTCCACCCTCACCGGCGGGCGGCCTCCCGGGCCTCCAGCACCGGCGCCAGGCGGTCCATCAGCAGCGCGCCGAAATCGATCGCGCGCACCTCGCGCAGGGCCCGCTCCTGGGTGGCGAGCACGGACCGGCGCAGGGCGGGATCGGTGCGCACCTGGTGCAGGAGCCCGGCCACCGCCTCCGGCGCCTTGTCCTTCAGCAGGACGCCGCCGCCTCGCAGCGTCTCCGCCACCGCGCCCGCGTCGTAGGCCAGGACGGGGATACCGAAGGTCATCGCCTCGAGGAGCGGCACGCAGAAGCCCTCGTGCTCGGAGAGGCAGAGGAAAAGGTCGGCCACGGAGTAACACGCCATGAGCTCGTCGTCGTCCACGTGGCCGGTGAACACCACCTCGTCCAGGCGCAGCGTGCGGACCATCTCCTGGAGGCGGTCGTAGTACCGCTCGTGGCCGCGGTGGTCGCCGACCAGGAGCAGCCGGCTGCGCGGCTCCAGGTACCGCTGGTAGACCGCGAAGACGCGGATCAGGTCGTCGATCCTCTTGTTGGGGATGATGCGACCGACGAACAGGATGTTCACGCGGCCGTCGTCGTAGATCCGCCGGATCACGGGCGAGGGCGGGCGGCGGTAGGAATCCAGATCGAGGACGATGGGCAGGACCGCGGTGCGCCGGAAGCCCGCCGCCTCCAGCTCGCGCCGGTTGAACTCGCTGTCCCCCAGGCCCAGCTCGGCGCGCGGCGCGAAGGCCGCCAGCTCGCGGCGGCCGTGGTAGCAGAGGCCGGCCAGGTGCGGGTGGAAGCCGAGGAAGAAGTCCGCGGGCGTGATGTTGTGGTAGATGCAGACCAGGCGGTCCGGCGCGTGGTGGACGAGCCGCCCCGCCGCGCTCCCGATCGAGAAGTGGAAGAGGCAGACGGTCTCCGGCGACGACACCTGCCGGTACTCCCAGAGCGGCCGGGCCAGGCCGGACATCCGCGGGTGGACGCCCTCTGCGAAGATGTCCGACGTGAAGCCCGCCCGGCGCAGGTACCGCTGGATGGCCAGAGCCTCGTTGCCGATGGCGTCGCCGTAGGAGAGGGCGGCCAGGACCTGGTGGACGGGGGCCGCGCCGGGCCGGGTCATGCCGAATCGTACTCCCGGGTCACCTGTCGTCCTCGGTGTGGGGGCCGTCGGGTACTGTCCTCGTCCACGGCACCACGGTATCCAGTTCCCGCAACAAGGCCCCCGCGGCGATTCGGTGGGCGATCTCATTGGGATGCTCGTCGTCGGCGCCGTCCACCACCAGCAGGTCGGAGCGGAGACCCCGGTAGACGGGGAAGAGATCGACCACCCTGGCCCCGGCCTTCGAAGCGGCGTAGGACACCTTCTGATGGATATCGGCGAACGGGTAGCTCTGGTCCATGGGGTTGCCGAACAGCGGGAAGATGGCCACGACCCAGGGGACGCCGTGCTCCCGGCAGAGCCGTCCCATCCTCTCGAGGGCCGCGCGGCCCGCGATCCAGCCTGGGGCGTTCTCCTCATACAGCGACCGGTACTCCGAGATCCGACGACGGTTCTCCCGCGTGGCCCAGATCCGGCGGTGGACCAGGCGCAGAAGCGCCGAACGGTCCAGCGGGCTGGGGCCGGGCCCGCCCCCCTCCAACCAGTCCGCGGCGCGCCGGGTCTCGGCGGCGGCGGCGTCCTCGCAGTCGTTCAGGACGTAGCCGAGGAGCACGACGTCGGGCTGGTAGGCGAAGCCCTCGTCGGCGAGCTGCACCGCGTGGTCGACGGTCCCCATCCCCGGCAGGGCGAGGTTCACCACCTCCCAGGTCTCCCGCCGGCGGCGGGTGAGCGCCCGCGCGAGCCGCTGCGGGTAGGCGTCCTCGAGCTGGATGCCGGCTCCCCAGGCGAAGGAGTCCCCCATGGACAGCAGGCGGCGCGTGCCGGCCGGCTTGGCCAGGGCGTGCTCGAGATCGCGGTAGCCGCGCGTGTTCTTCTCCCGCAGCGCCCGGCGATTGGCGTTCACCGGGGCGTATCCGGTGGGACGAGGGTGCGCCAGGCCGAGGAGGCGCACCACGGCCTCGGCCAGCAGGAGGACGACGGCCACGCTGCCAAGCAGGAGCAGGATCTCGCCTCGTCTCTGGCCGGCCACGCCGTCCATCATAGGGGGCCCTCAGGGAGCCGGGGGTCGATGACGAAAACGCGCGGCCAGGTCGATGCTCCGGCGGACCGTGGCCACCACCATGGCGCCCGCCAACGCCGCAAGCATTGGCTGCACGGGCGCCATGAACTGGCCGCGGGCGCTCCAGGTCAGTGCGATCCCCAGGATGTTCGCGGCGACCATCGAGACGATGACCCCCACGCCTGGTGATCGGCGCAGGACCACTGCGGCCACCGCGGCGACGGGCAGGAGCCAGGCGCCGGTCGGGTAGGGGAGCCGGCGGGGCTTGACCTCCTGCCACACGTGCAGGCCCATCAGCCGCAGCGCATCGAGCGGGTGTTCGCGGATCCACCGTAGAGCCAGGGCCGATCGGTGCTTCGCGAGCCGCACCTCCGACGTCACGGTGTCCAGCTTCAAGGCCTCGATCTCCGGAGCGCCATCCCCCGGGTTGGACATCCACAGGCCCTTGAAGCGCAGCGCCCGCGGACCGAATCCGGCGGGCAGGTTGAGCGCCGCCTGGGTGCCGAAAGGCATGAACGCCTCGAGCACGACGCAGTTGCGGACCCACCAGGGGCCGATCACCAGAAGGGTCACCGCGACCGAGATCGCCCGCCCTCGCCACGCTCCCTTGCCGGAGGATCGGTCCGCGCCGGGCGCCAGCATCGTGAGCGGTATCCACAACAGGAAGATGCTGCGGGTCGCCGCCAGCACGCCGAGGACTAGCCCCGAGGCGACGGAGCGGCGCCGCGTCCAGCCCGTCTTCCCGTTGCGGATCCACATCCACGCCAGGAGCGTGACCAGAAGCGCCGCGAGCCCCTCGGTCCTGAACTCGTGCGCGTACAGCCTGTGGAGGGGAAGTGTCAGGGCCACCGCCATGGTCACGAGGGCCGCCCCGATACCCGCCATCTCGGCGGAGATGGCCGCCGCGACGGTGACCGCCGCGGCCATGATCGCGCAATGCACGACCCGCCA
>DAINRN010000127.1:3151-8445 GCA_036741815.1 Acidobacteriota bacterium | reverse complement strand
TGAAGCAGAGACGCGCCGGCCGTTCTGCTCCCGCCTCGGCCGGCGGAACGTCGGCCTCGGCGGCCGCCGCCGCGTCCGTGAAGCAGTGGCTGGAGGTTCCCAAGGCCTGGGCGGGCCGCGCCGCTGCGGCCGCTGCGCCGATCCTCGCCACGGCCCGGGAGTCGCTGGCGCGCATGCCCCGCCCGCGGTGGCCGCGCGCGGCGGCGCCGGCCGACGGCCCGACGTCCGCGGCGCTGGCGGAGCCGCCGGCTTCCGTGCCCGCTCCCGAGCCCATCCGCGTCGCCGACGTCCCGCGCGAGCCGCGGCCCGAGCCCGTGCGCGTCGCGGTTCCTCCGCCCGAGCCCATTCGCCTCGCGGAGCCGGCTCGGACCCCGGCCCCCACGCCGGCCAAGCCGACACCAGCGTCGAAGCCGCCGGCGCCCTTCAATGACCTCCCCGTGATCGCCCTGGCGGAAGCGGATGTGGACGAGCGCCCGTCGGAGGACGACGAGTTCGACGACGGTGAGGTGAGCCGGGTGCGCGAGGCCATGGAGACCTCCTGGGCGTGGACCAAGAGCCTCACGGTCCCCGCCGTGCTGCTGGTCGTGATCTTCGTGCTGGTCTCGAACTACAAGGCCTGGTTCCCGCGCGCCATGGCCACCACCATGCGGCTCTTCAGCGGGATGGACGAGCTGAAGGCGCGCTACGCGCCGCCGGAGGCGTCGCGCGAGGCCCTGCGGGCCGCCTCGGAGCAGCTCCCCCAGCTCTCCCCCGCGAGCATCGAGGCCGTCATGGTCCGCAGCGGATCGCTGTCCCTGCCTCCGACGGAGGTGTTCCGGCGCGCCGCCGAGGCCACGGCGAAGGGGAAGGCCGCCCTTCCCCCGACCGCCGCGGGAGAGCTGGACTCGCACATGGCCGCGTTGCGCGCGGAGCTGAGCGAGTCCGAGGCCGCCAGCTTGAGCCGCTACATGGACCGTCTGGCCGCGGGCGAGGCCATGCTCCCCTACGAGGACAACGAGGCGATGTGGCTCACCGCACGCGGTGCCCGCCGGCTGCCGGCGGAGCGGCTGGCCCGCGTGCAGCAGCTGTCGGCGCAGGCCATCACCATCGGCCTCGGGGCCAGGCCCGCGCCCGAGGAGCCGTCCTTGCCGTCGCTTCCGCCGCTGCCGTCCCTTCCGGCCTTCGAGGGGCCGTCCCGATAGCGCGCCCGGAATGCCTTTCGGGTCTCCGAGGCCGCAAGCGCCTCGGCCAGGAAGAGGTTCCATGATCGGAAACGAGCCGATAGGACTCGGACTGTCGCGGGACGTGGACGAGCGTCCGCTGGAGCGTCCGCGCCCCCTCATGGCCCACGTGCGGGAGACCTCGCGGCCGCGCACGATCGTGATCCGGCAGGGCAGCGGCTGGCAGTCGCTCGCCTTCCTCTGCCTGTGCCTGCTGCTCCTCGGCATCGTCATGCTCGGCCACGAGGTCCTGCAGGGGATCGACCGCCAGAACCAGGAGGCCTCGCTCAGCATGGTCCGCGTGGAGCGCCGCATGCAGCAGCTCGAGTCGGGCATCCCGTTCGACTCGCGGCGCCGGCGCCTGCTGCTGGCCATGCGCGACCACATCCTGAAGGTGAACCCGCGGGTGAGCCTGACCGACGCCTTCCGCTACGCCGACCTGGCCCTGGGAGCGAGCGAGAGATACCCCGCCGTCGATCCCCTCCTGCTCCTGGCCATCGGCTGCGTGGAGAGCCGCTACGACACCCAGGCGGTGAGCCGCGCGGATGCGCGCGGCCTCTACCAGATCTGGCCTTCCACGGGGCGGCTGCTCCTGCGCGCCATGGGCTGGGATTACGACGAGGCCGCGCTCTACGACCCCGAGAAGAACACCATGGCCGCCGCGCTCTACCTGGACATCCTGTTCTCCACCTACAGCGACCCGCAGCTGGTCCTCGCCGAGTACAACGGCGGACCCTTGAACGCCGGCTACTTCCGCGCCGGCGTCGGCTCGCTGGCCGCGGAGACGCGCACCTACGTCCCGCGCGTCCTGGAGCTGTACGCGCGGCTCAAGGAGGAGTTCGACTCCACGGGCGAGCGCGCGGTGGACCTGGCCCAGCGCGACGCCCACCGCGAGGGCAAGACCCTCATGGGAGGGGCGCGCTAGGCCGTCGTCCGCGCCATCTCCATCAGCAGGGCGACCAGGGTCTTCCCCTCCCGGACCTCGCCCCGGCGGATCATGTCCTGGGCCTCCGCCCGCGTGAACGCGCGGGACTCGATCCGCTCGTCGGCCTCCGGCCGCGCGGGCACGCTTTGCAGGTCGCTGGCGCGGAACAGGTGCATGGCCTCGTCGCAGAAGCCGGGCGTGGTGTAGAAGACGGCCAGGGCCTCCAGCCGCCCGGGGCGGAGGCCGACCTCCTCTTCCATCTCGCGCCGGGCCGCCTCCTCCACGGACTCGCCCGGGTCGAGGCGGCCGGCGGGCAGCTCCCAGACGAGGGCGTCGACCGGGTAGCGGTACTGGCGGACCAGGACCAGGCGGCCGTCCGCCTGGACGGGCAGCGCCGCCACCGAGCCCCGGTGCCGCACCACCTCGCGGGTGGCGCGGACGCCTCCGGGCTCCTCGACCTCGTCCACGTCGAGGGAGAGGACCTTGCCCTCGTAGACCCGCCGGCGGGCGAGGACGCGCACTACCGGACCGTGAGGGCCAGGTTGTCGAGCCGCACGACGCCGCCCTCCACGGCCACCCGGATCTCGCGCACCTTCGACGGACGCGGCCGTAGCCCGCCCAGGTCGCCGCTCCAGCTCGACCATTCGCCGGGGCCCTCGCCGCCCGTCACCTCCAGGGTGGACGTGCGCTCACGTCCCCCGTTGTCGCCGTAGACCACCACCACGCGCATGCGTCCCTCGCCGCTCGCCACCCGGTAGGCCAGGCTCAGGCTCGCGTCGGACCCCGCCACGTCCACGTCCACCTGCTGTTTGAGGACGGCGCCCGCGCGGTCCGGCGAGACCTCCAGCACCATGCCCCTGCCCGACTCCCTCACGACGGATCCCTTGCCGGTCAGCGTCCAGGAGGCCATGTCGGACTCGAAGGACCCGTTCCGCAGCGGCGCGGTGGGCGCGGAGGCGGGCAGCTTCGCGGGAGGAGAGGCGGCGGGGGCGTGGGCGTCGTGCCGCCGCTTGCCTCCTTCGGCGAAGAACCGCTGCCGCTCGGCCTGGAAGGCCGTGGCCCCGGCCGCGTAGGCCAGGCTGGTCTCGACCCTCCTTATCGGCTCCGCGAAGTACTTCTCGCCCGGGTCGAGGGCCAGCGCCTTGCGGTAGTGCTCGCTGGCCTGCTCCAGCTCCGAGCGGTGCTCGGACGCGTCGGGCGGCAGCTCGTAGGCCAGGCCCTCGTGGGCCACCCCAACGTTATGCAGGCGCGCCGCCTCCTTGTCGCCCTTGAGGGTGCGGCGGTTCCACTCCGTCAGGGCCTGCTGGAACAGCCCCGCCTCCGCCAGGCGGTTGCCCGGCTTGAGCTCACCGTCCACGGCCAGGAGCGCCTCCACGGGGTCGGGCGAGAAGCTCACCACCGCCGCCGCCCGCGTGCCGGCCGACTCCACGAGGTACTGCTCCAGCGCCTCCTCGGAATGCGCCTCCGAGGGGATCTTGCTCGATCCCTTGTACTCCTCGTGGTAGGAGGCGCTGGCGTCGGCGGTGTGCGGGCCCAGAGGGGTGTCCACCTTGACCCGGGCCGAGATGCTGCCCGTGGCCACCGTGAGCGTCACCGGCTCCTTGCGGTTCCCGTAGTCGTCCTTGGTCTCGTACTTCTTCTTCTTCTCGTTCCACTCCTGGTGTTCGCCGATCTTGACGTACTTCTCCTCGTACTCCACGGTCTCGCGTATGCGCGCCTCCAGGTCGTCGACGGAGACCCGGACCACCGTCTCCGCTCCGCGCGGGCTGTCCAGGACGGAGAAGAGCTTCCAGCCCCGCAGGGCGTCCTCCACGCGGCCCTGGATCCGCGCGAGCTGGGAGTCGGTGACCCGCCGCGAGGTGGCGCTCACCTCCACCGCCACCGTCTCACCCAGCAGCGGGACCTCCGGCGGCCGGGACCGATGGAGCGTGATGCGGGTCTTGCTGATCCCGAACTTGGCGTGAGCGGGCGCGGCCACCGCCAGCGCCAGGACGAGCGCTGCGGAGCAGGAGCGGCGCATGGGCACCTCCAAGGATGCCGGGATACTAGATTCTTGCCGGGCCGGCGGCAAGGGGCGTCAGGCAGGGGCGTCAGGCAAGGGCCGAGCGCAGGGCCTCGAGGTCCGCGGGCAGGGGGCTCTCGAAGGCCAGCCGGAGCCGGGTGCCCGGATGGTCGAAGGCCAGCCGCGCGGCGTGCAGGGCGGGACGGTCCAGCGCGCTGAGCGCCTCCCGCGCCGCCGGTCGGGCCGCGCCCGGGGGCCGCCGGCCGCCGTACAGGGAGTCGCCGGCCACGGGATGGCCGAGCGAGGCCAGGTGCACGCGGACCTGGTGCGTGCGGCCGGTGTGGATGCGCACGCGCACGAGCGCCGCCCCGTCCAGGGCCTCGACCACGGCGTATTGCGAGCGCGCCGGGCGTGCGCGGCGGGCCCGGGCGGACATCTTCTTGCGGTTCACGGGATCGCGGCCGATGGGGGAGTCCACGGTGCCCTGCCGGGGGGTGGGCACGCCCAGCACGATCGCCAGGTACTCCTTCTCAACGGTGCGGCCGGCGAACTGGCGGGCGAGGTCGCGATGGGCCGCGTCGTCCTTGGCCACCACCATGAGCCCCGAGGTGCCCTTGTCCAGGCGGTGCACGATGCCGGGGCGGAGCTCGCCGCCGATCCCCGAGAGGTCGCGGATGTGGTGCAGCAGGGCGTTGACGAGGGTTCCCCGCGCGACGCCGGCCCCGGGGTGGACGACCAGGCCCGCGGGCTTCTCGATCACGAGCAGGCGGTCGTCCTCGTGAACGACCGTCAACGGGATGTCCTCGGGGCCGGGGGCGGCCGCGCGCGGCTCGGGGATGCGCACGATCACCGTCTGTCCCGCCCGCAGGCGCGACGACGGGCGCGCGGGCCCGCCGTCGAGGAGCACGGCGCCCGCCTCGATCAGGGACTGGAGCCGGGACCGGCTGTGCCCGGGCAGCTCCCGCGCCAGCCAGCGGTCGAGCCTCCAGCCGGCTGCGGCGGCGTCCACCGTCAGGGACAGAGCCAGCTCGGGCACGGGACCACGGGAGCGCGCCGCCGTCAGGCGGCGGCCGGGGCCACCCGCTTCCGGCGCACGAGGTAGGGCAGGACGAGGGCCGCGGCCACGACCAGGGCGATCGCGATGGCCTGCGAGGTCGACAGCCGGCCC
>DAINRN010000127.1:0-3138 GCA_036741815.1 Acidobacteriota bacterium | reverse complement strand
GTATGGCGTCGCCGCGGAACCTCTCGATCACGAAGCGGGCCACTGCGTAGAGGGCCACGTAGGCCAGGACCACCTGCCCGTGGAACCGCTTGCGCGGCGCCATCCAGAGCAGGATGCCGAGGATCAGGAAGCAGGCCAGGGACTCGTAGATCTGGGTGGGATGGAGGGGCGTGTCCAGGGGCGTCCCGACGTTGCGGTTCGCGTACAGGTCCGTGAAGGTCACGGCCCACGGAACGTCCGTGGGCCGGCCGTAGCAGCACCCGGCCATGAAGCAGCCGAGGCGCCCCACGGCCTGGCCCACCACGACTCCCGGGGCCAGGACGTCGGCCGTCTTCCAGCCGTCGAGGTGGTGCCGGCGCGCATACCAGAAGGCCACCGGGATGGCCCCCAGCAGTCCCCCGTAGAAGACCCCGCCGCTCTGGAAGAGCGACAGCAGCTCGCGCGGGTTGCGGCTGTAGAACGGCCATTCCACGACGAGCAGCAGCACCTTGGCCCCGATCAGGCCCGCGATGATGGCGTAGACCGCCATGTCGCTGATGATCTCCGGGACCAGGCCCGCCTTCCTGGCCTGGCGCGTGACGATCCAGAGCCCGGCCAGCATCCCCAGCACGAGCAGGATCCCGTACGTCGGCATGACCAGCGGGCCGACGTTGCGGCCGAGGAGGTCGAACGCGGGGACCGTGAACAGCCGCGGGTGCATCTACTCGCTCCGCGCCAGGGGCGACGCCCCCATCCCGGCCCCCACCGTCTCCTCGGGCCCGGGGGAGAGCACCATGTCCAGGATCAGGAGGGCGACGCCCACCGTGATCGCGGAGTCGGCGACGTTGAAGGCGGGCCAGTGGTGCGGCCCCCAGAACACGTCGACGAAGTCCACCACGTGGCCCAGCCGCGCCCGGTCGAGCAGGTTGCCCACGGCACCGCCCATGATGAGGGCCAGGGCGGTCTGGGGCAGCCGGCTGGCGGCGGGCAGGCGCCAGGCGTACGCGGCGATGCCACCCAGGGCGGCGATGCTGATCATCGAGAACAGGATCGATTGGTACGGCAGCTGCGCGTCGGAGAGCACGCCGAACGCGGCGCCTCGGTTCTGCACGTAGGTGAGGCTCATCAGCCCTTCCACGACCACGCGACTCTCGTGGAGGTCGAGGGCCCGGTCGACGAGCCGCTTCGTGGCCTGGTCCAGCGCCACCACCGCCAGGAGGAGCAGCAGATAGGGGCGCCGGCTCATCGGGCCTCCAGGACGGCCGCGCAGCGCTCGCAGACCCCGGAGTGCGCGGCCAGCCGGCCCACGTTGGTCGAGTAGGTCCAGCACCGCTCGCACTTGGCGCCCGCCGCCCGCTCCACCTCCACGGACAGGTCGGTGTCCGTCTCGACGAGCATCACCGCGCTCACGATGAAGAGGTTGGCCAGGTTGCCGGGGAAGACGGAGCTCGTCTCCTCGTGCGCCCGCAGGGGAGCGAGGACGGCGCTCTTGCCCTTGATCTCGACGCGGGCCTCCAGGCTCGAGGCGATGCGCTTCGCGGCGCGGGCCTCCTCGAGGGCCTTGGTCACCGCGCCGCGGACCTCCAGCAGCCCCGCCCACCGGGCGAGCACCAGGTCGTCGGCCCCTTCCTCCGCCGGGAAGAAGGCGGCGTGCACCGACTCCGCGCGGGGCCCGGGGATGAGCGGCCACACCTCGTCCGCGGTGAAGGGCAGCACGGGGGCCATGAGACGCGCCAGGTCCTCCAGCACGCGGTGCAGCACGGTCTGGGAGGACCGGCGGCGGGGCCCCCCCGCGGCGTCGCAGTACAGCCGGTCCTTCAGCACGTCGAGGTAGAACGACGACAGGTCCACGGCGCAGTACTGCACGAGTTGGTGGTAGACCACGTGGAACTCGTATCCGGCGTAGGCCTCGCGCACGCGGCTCACGAGCTGGCGGTGGCGGGCCAGGGCGTAGCGGTCGACCTCCCCGAGGTCGGCCTCGTCCACGCTGTCCCGCCGCGGGTCGAAGTCATAGAGGTTGGACAGCAGGTAGCGGCAGGTGTTGCGGATCTTGCGGTAGGCCTCGGCCACCCGCTTGATCATCTCGTCCGAGAACGGCATGTCGTCGCGGTAGTCGACCATGCTCACCCAGAGGCGCAGGATCTCCGCCCCGTAGGCGCCGATCAGCTTCTGGGTGTCCACGTCGTTGCCCAGGCTCTTCGAGATCTTCCGGCCCGTGGCGTCCACGGTGAAGCCGTGGGTGATGACCTGTCGGAAGGGGGCCTCGCCCCGCGTCCCCACCCCGATTAGCAGCGAGGAGTGGAACCAGCCGCGGTGCTGGTCGCTGCCCTCCAGGTAGACGTCGGCGGGCCAGGAGAGGTCGGGGCGGCGGCCGAGGACGGCGGCGTGCGAGGAGCCCGAGTCGAACCAGACGTCCAGGATGTCTTTCTCCTTCTCGAAGGCGTCCGCGCCGCAGCTCGGGCAGCGGAAGCCCTCGGGCAGCAGGGCGGCGGCATCCTGCTCGTACCAGGCGTCGGCGCTCGTCTTCTCGAAGGCGTCGGCCACGCGCCGGGCCAGGTCCGCGCGCAGCACGGGCTCGTTGCAGGACCGGCAATAGAAGGCGGGGATGGGCACGCCCCACAGCCGCTGGCGCGAGATGCACCAGTCCGGACGCATGGCGATCATGTTCCGGATGCGCTCCTCGCCCCAGGCCGGGTACCAGCGCACCTTCGCGATCGCGTCGAGCGTGCGCTCGCGCAGGCCGTCCTTGTCGAGGCCGATGAACCACTGCTCGGTGGCGCGGAAGATGATCGGGTTCTTGCAGCGCCAGCAGATGGGATAGGAGTGCCGCTCCTGACCGGAGGCCAGCAGCGCCCCGCGCTCCTGCAGGAAGGCCACGATCTTCGGGTTGGCGTCGAAGACCTTCATGCCCGCGAAGTGCTCCACCTCGGGCAGGAAGCGACCCGCCTCGTCCACCGGGCAATAGATGTCGAGGCCGTAGCGCACCCCGGTGAGGTAGTCGTCCCAGCCATGGCCGGGGGCCGTGTGAACGACGCCGGTGCCCGTGTCGAGCGTGACGTAATCGCCCAGCACCGCGGGCGAGTCGCGGTCGATCCACGGATGGCGGAACTTGAGCCCTCGAGCTCGGCGCCCTTGACCATGGCCACCGGGTCCCCGAGG
>DAINRN010000126.1:2648-8469 GCA_036741815.1 Acidobacteriota bacterium | reverse complement strand
CGACATCAGGTCCACGCCCAGGGTGTCGGCCTGCAGCTCGTCCTCGCGCCCGTACTTCATTTGCGCCATCTGGGCCACGAAGGCCGCGGCCTGGGCGGCCTGCTGGTCGGAGGTGGCCACGCCCACCGCGCCCACCAGCCCCTGGGCGAGCTGGCTCTTGGCGATCTGCTCGGAGGAATGGCGCGCCACCACGTGGCCCACCTCGTGGCCCAGGACCCCGGCCAGCTGGGCCTCGTCACCCAGCCGCGACAGGAGCGCGCGGGTGATGAAGACCGGTCCGCCGGGCAGCGCGAAGGCGTTGACGGTCTGGGAGTCGGCCAGCACGTGGAACTGGAACTTGTAGGGCGTCTTGGCCGCCACGCTTCGGCTCACGATGCGATTGCCGACGGCGGCCACGTCCGACTGGACGGATTCGTCGGGGTCCAGCCCGCCGAACTGGTCCGCCATCTCCGGGGCCGATTGCAGCCCCAGCACCACTTCCTGCTCCTGGCTGAGCCCGACGTGCTGCTTCTCCCCCGTGATGGGGTTGTCTTCCCTGGTCCCGTAGTAGCTCAGGAGCGCGAAGGCCACCATGGCCGCGGCCACGAGGAGTCTCGAGCGGTTCATGGCGGGCCTACCTCGAGACCTTGAACCACTTCGTGCCCGCGGAGACGCCGTCCAGCATCACTTCCACCGTGTAGCCTCCCTCCGGCCATCGGCCGGGCTTGCTGATGTGGAACTCGGTCGCCGCCCTTCCGGACAGCGCCACGCTCCTCTCGTCGTGCTTGACGACCTGGCCGTCCTTGTAGGTCCAGTGCGCGGCCAGACGCGCGCCGGTCGAGGTCCCCTGTGTTACCACGGAGACGTAGATGGTGTCCGTGGGCTTGAAGGAGTCCGTCTTCTCGCTGATCCGCTTGTCCGCGTCCAGCGCCCGGCCCACCTCGATGCCGACGACCTGGAACGACGGCGCCGCCATGGTGGGAAGCGTGTGAGGCGAGGGCGACGGCTCCGGGGGCGAGGCCTTCCCCGAGCAGGCCATCGAGAGGGCCACGGCGAGCAACGGCAGGAGCGCTCTGCGCACGCTTCGGTGCATGGTCGTCCCTCCTCGAAAGGGTCTACTCGGGGATGCGCAGCGACTGGCCCGGGTAGATCAGGTCGGGATCCTGGATGATGTCCTTGTTGGCTTCGTAGATCTTGCGCCACTTCCTCCCGTCGCCGTACCTCCTCGATGAAAGGCGGCGTCAGTGGTCCCAGCCGCTCCACTCCATGGCCTGGCGGCGGCGGATGTCCCTCATCGTCCCCGGGAGCACCCAGGCCCGGCGCGCGGCTTCGTGCGCGGCCAGCATGCCGGCCTTGATCGGGGCGCCCAGCCGCTCGATCTCATCGAGGAGCGAGGCGCACGATGGGCCGGCGCCGCTCACGGCGACCCCCTCCCACACGGCGAACCATTCGCGCGATCCGTCGTCGGCGGTGGCGTCCGAAGGGCAGGAGGACTTGTAGCGCGCCCAGGCCGCGTCCACTGACCGCGCGTCGGCGGCCAGGCGAGTCACCGCGGCCTCGAAATCACGGGCGCCCCGCGCGCGCAGACCGTCCACCGTGGACGTGTCGTCCCTCACGGGCGTCGCCGCCGCGGGCGCGGCCGCCGGCGTGGCCACCGCCGGCGTGGCGGCGTTCGACATGAGGACGGCGGGCATCACGCTCAGCGTGCCGCCCCGCGTCGCGGGCCGCGGAGCGGGACGAAGGGGAAGTCCCGGGTTGATGCGCGAGTAGGGGTTCGGCCAGCTCGGACGGGACGGGACGGTCTACCAGTTCGTCCCCGAGGGCAAGAAGGCGTGGCTCCGCCGGCGGGGGCGCGGGCACCACGCGCGAGACCTTGACCGACGTCACCACGGGGCGGTCAAGGGCGCCCTCGAGAGTGAGGATGACCTCGTCACCGGGCCGGAGATTCGGCAGGCTGGCCAGCGCGCGCCCGCGGGCGCGCGCCACGCGGCTCTGGCCGCTGGCGTTGACGTAGGCGAGAGAGCCCGCGCCGGCGTTCGGCTCCACGACCGTGGCCTGCACGTATGCCACGGGAACCGTCTGACCCTGCGCGGGGTTGGCGGTGGCGGCCGCCGCGGCGAGAACGACGAGAGCGGAGAGTCGACCCAAGATCTAAAGCCTCCGCCCTTACGTGCTGCAAGGACGGTGCCAGTCAGGGGCCGGTCATTTCTTCTCCGCGGCCTTGGCCTCCGCCCAGAGGGCCTCCATCTCTTCGAGGGTGGCGTCCGATGGCGCGCGCCCATCGCGCGAGAGCGCCTCCTCGATGAACGCGAAGCGGCGGCGGAACTTCCGGTTCGCGGCCTTGAGCGCGCTCTCGGGATCGGCGCCGATCAGGCGCGCCACGTTGACCGCCGCGAACAGCAGGTCGCCCACCTCCTCGGCCGCGCGGCGCGCATCCGCGGCGCCGGGCGCCGCCGCCTCGCGCAGCTCCGCGACCTCTTCGTCGAGCTTCTCCAGGACGGCGGCGACGCTCGGCCAGTCGAAGCCCACGCGCGAGACCTTCGTGGTCATCTGGAAGGCCTCCATGACGGCCGGGAGGCCGCTCCCGACGCTGTCGAGCATCGACGCCCCCTTCGCGCCGCCCCGCGCCGCCTGCTCGGCCTGCTTGATGGCCTCCCAGTTCCGCAGCACCTCGCCCGGGGTGTCGGCCCGCGTCCCGCCGAAGACGTGGGGATGCCGCCGCACCATCTTGGCGGCCACGCGCTCGATCACGTCGCGGATGGTGAACCGGCCGGCCTCGGCCGCGATCTGCGCGTGGAAGACGACCTGGAGCAGCAGGTCTCCCAGCTCTCCGGCGAGGTGCTCGTCGTCGGCGCGGTCGATGGCCTCGAGGACCTCGTACGCCTCTTCGATCGTCATCGGCTTCAGGCTCTCGTGGGTCTGCTCGCGGTCCCATGGACAGCCTCCGGGCCCGCGCAGGCGCGCGATCAGGTCCACGAACGCGCCGAAGCTCTTCGGCGCGCCGCTGTCGTCGGCATCGGCCATGCCCGGAATCTACCGCAGATTGGCGGGGACCCGGTGTGCGGTACAAATAAGGTGTAGGGAGGGGAAGGGCCCACGGTCGAACTGAAGCCCGCCTTGACCGCCGACCTCGACGTGGTGCGCGGCCTGTTCAGCGAATATGCCGCGGCGCTGGGCGTGGACCTGTGCTTCCAGGGCTTCGAGGCCGAGCTGGCCGGCCTTCCAGGGGACTACGCCCCGCCGGACGGACGGCTGCTCCTCGCCTGGGACGACGGCCGCGCCGTCGGCTGCGTCGCCCTGCGGAAGCTCGAGGAACGCGTGTGCGAGATGAAGCGGCTCTACGTTCGGCCCGAGGCGCGCGGCACCGGCCTGGGCCGGCGCCTGGCCGCCGCGCTCATCGGCGAGGCTCGCGCCATCGGGTACGACCGGATGCGCCTGGACACGCTGCCCGCGATGGGCGAGGCCATCGCCCTCTACCGCTCGCTGGGCTTCCGGCCCATCGCGCCCTACCGCGCCAACCCCGTCCCGGGGGCGATGTTCCTGGAGCTGGCCTTGCGGTAGGCTGCCGCCATGAAGATCCCCCTCTTCCAGGTGGACGCCTTCACCAGCCGGCTCTTCGGCGGGAACCCGGCGGCCGTCTGTCCCCTCGAGTCCTGGCTGGACGACAAGACCATGCAGGCCATCGCCGCCGAGAACAACCTCTCGGAGACGGCCTTCTTCGTCGGCCGCGGGGGCGGCTACGAGCTGCGGTGGTTCACCCCGCTGGTGGAGGTCGATCTCTGCGGCCACGCCACCCTCGCCTCGGCCTACGTGATCTTCAACCGCCTCGAGCCCTCGCTCTCGGCAGTGTCGTTCCGATCCAAGAGCGGCGAGCTGCAGGTGACGCGAAGCGGGGACCGGCTCACCCTGGACTTCCCGGCCTGGCCGCCCGAGAGACGGGAGGTGACGGAGGCCCTCACGCGGGCGCTGGGCGCCGCCCCGCGCGAGGTCTGGGAGTCGCACGACCTCATGGTCGTCTACGACTCGGAGGACGACGTGCGACGGCTGGATCCGGCCATGGACCGGGTGGCCGCCCTGGAGGCCTTCGCGGTGATCGCCACCGCCCCCGGCCGCACGGCCGATTTCGTCTCGCGCTTCTTCGCGCCGCGCCACGGCATCCCCGAGGACCCGGTCACCGGCCGGGCCCATTGCACGCTCACCCCCTACTGGGCCCGGCGGCTCGGCAAGCCGCAGCTGCACGCGGTCCAGCTCTCGTCGCGCGGGGGCGAGCTGTTCTGCGAGGACCGCGGCGAGCGCGTCGCCATCGCCGGCCACGCCGTGCAGTTCCTGGAGGGAACGATCGAGGTCTGACCCTCTGGCCCGCCTCTTGCAGCCAATTCCTTCGGGGAGCTTGGGATGGCAACGGTCAGCATCACGCTCAACCAGCTCGCGGGACGCGACGAAGCCCTGGCGCGCCGCTTCGAGAGCGAGATACGCGAGGCCGCGGCCCCCGGTCCCGACTGGGAGATCGGCTGCCGGATCCTGGCCTGGCAGCGGGCGTGGGACCTGGGGTCGCCCGACCTCGTCACCGTCCAGTTCCACCTCCCCGGCTGGGTGAAGGTTCTCGCCGTCTCGATGGGCTCGCTACCCGGCGACGTCCGCAGGGCCGCGGAGCGGGCACTCCTGCCGAAGTTCGGGGAAGCCCAGGCCGCCGCCCTGTCCTGACCACGCCACCCCTCTTTGCCCTTGACCGGCTCGCCTTTCCCGGCGCACGCTTCGTACTCTCGCTCGGGGCGGAGGAGGCCATGAAGGAGCGGACCGAGAAGCTGGGCGACAAGGCGAAGGTCAGCGCCACGATCCTGCAGGCCCACCTGTCGTGGGCCCAGGAGCGATGGGGACAGGACGCCGCCTCGCGCCTGAAGCCGGTCCTGGACGGCGAGGCCCTGGCGCTCGTCAGCCGCACGCTGGCGCCCACGGAGCAGGTCCTGCTGCGCGACCTGGTGCGCATCGCCCGCGCCATCGCCTCCGTAGAGGGAGGCGACGCGGACGCCATCTTCGAGGAGCTGGGGCGCCACTCGGCGCGGCTGAACCTGGGCGGAGCCTACAAGTCGTTCGTGCCCGACACCCCGCATCGTTTCTTCGAGCAGATGAACTTCCTGCACCGCACCTTCCAGAACTTCGGCCGGTCCACCTACGAGAAGCTCGGTCCCCGGTCGTGCCGGATGCAGCTGGAGGACTACGCGGAGTACTCGCCCATCTTCTGCATCAGCGGCCGCGGGTACTACGAGGAGGCGTTGCGCATGATGAAGGCGCCCGGCCCCATCTCGGTGAAGGAGGCCTCGTGCCAGTGCGCGGGCGACGAATCCTGCGTGTTCGAACTGTCCTGGTGAGGGCCCAGTCTCCCCATCGCCGGGTGTGAGCGCGTCAGGCGTCGCCGGTGGATCGGGTCTCACCGGCGGGCCGGCTCCGTCGTCCCTTGTTTCGCCCGGCAAAAGTGGCGGTCTGGGAGTTACAGTTCGGGCAGAGCAGGCGCAGATTCTGGAGGCGATGGTCCCTCGGGTTCCCGTTGATGTGGTCCAGCACGAGGCCGAGCCGGGACCCTCGCCATTGGGAGAGCCTGCACTCCGAGCACCGCGGTTCGAGCAGCCCTTCATCGAGCAGCCGGCGTTTGAGGGTACGGAGCGAGGTATAGCCGCTGTCCGCGACCAGGATCATGGTGAGGGGCAGCCGCGGCGTCCAGTCATGTGACTTTCCCCGGAGATGCGCTTGTCCCGAGAAGTGGCCGGTGTCGAGGCCGAGGCGCGCGAATGAGGCTCGGATGGTCTTGTAATTGGCTCCGGTCGGATGCAGGCCGAGCCGCCGG
>DAINRN010000126.1:1647-2638 GCA_036741815.1 Acidobacteriota bacterium | reverse complement strand
AGGTGCTGATCCGCACCGCCTCTGCAAGCTCGGCGTCCGACCACCGGCGCCTGACGGGAAGAGAGCGACCGGGTTCTTGCCGGAGGTGGGATTCGAACCCACAAGGGCTTTCACCCACGCGCTTTTGAGGCGCGCGTGTCTGCCGTTCCACCACTCCGGCCGGGTCCGAGTTTACCCGATCAGGGCTTCCGGGCGCGCCCGAATCGCCGGGCAGTACACTCGGTCGGCGGCGCCACTCGCGGACCGTTTCCCGCGGGATCGCGGTCGTTCGCGCGATTTCGCCGTCGTTCAGTCCCTGCCGGATGAGCTCTTGAACGGTTTCCCATTCCCATTGCGGGCGCACCTGCCGAGGATGCCCGACAGCCCTGCCTGGCCAGGTCAGGACGTCTCCCAGGGGTTTGCCCGTCCGCCATCCCTCTGATATACTGACTACTCCGCTCAAACACCATGCTCGTGTCCCGCCCACCCGAACCGATTGGCACTACAGGAGGTCAGTGTGGATTTCCAGGTCGGTGAGAAGGTCATCTACCCGAACCACGGCATCGGCGTCGTGGAAAGCATCCAGACGCGCCCCATCCCCGGCGGCAAGATCAGCCTGTACCAGCTCCGCATCCTGGCCAACGACTCGCGAGTCTGGGTCCCCCAGCAGAACGCCGACGGCGTCGGGCTGCGCCACGTCATCACGACCGGCGACGCGCGGAAGATCTTCAACCTCCTGGGCGACGGGACGATCGACCAGCACCCGAACTGGAAGGGCCGCTTCAAGGAGAACTCCGACAAGATGCGCACCGGGAGCCTCCACGAGGTGGCGGTCGTTCTCAAGGGCCTGACCTTCCTCTCCCGCAAGAAGAGCCTGTCGTTCCGGGAGAAGCGGATGCTGGACCGGGCCAAGTTCCTCCTCGTCAGCGAGCTCGCCGAGGTGGAGGGGAAGACGTTCGCGGCCGTGGAGGAGCGCGTGGACCGCGCCCTCAGCAAGACGTTCGGCCCGAAC
>DAINRN010000126.1:0-1637 GCA_036741815.1 Acidobacteriota bacterium | reverse complement strand
GCCGGTGCAGAAGCCGGTGGTCGGCCGCCGCGCGGCGGACGCCTAGCCAAGGGGTCGCATCTCTCAACGCTGCCTTGACTTCGGCGGACCGCCGGGCTAAGCTTCCCTGCCGTCCGCGACCGTCCTCGGGGCCGGTTCTCGCCGCGCCGGCGGGGCGGAGAGCCAGGGTGCAGCCATGAGCGAAGCGTCCCGGAACGCCATGACCAAGGCCGACCTCATCAACATCGTGGCCAAGAAGCTGGACATCACGCAGGTCCAGTCCGGGATCATCGTGGAGGCCGCCCTCAAGAGCGTGGTCACCGCGCTGCAAAACGGCCAGGAGGTCGAGATCCGCGGGTTCGGCAGCTTCCGGTTCCGGAATCGCGCCCCCCGGAAGGGTCGGAATCCCAAGACCGGCGAAAAGGTGGACGTGCCGTCCAAGAAGATCCCGTACTTCAAGATGGGCAAGGAATTGAAGGCCCTGCTCAACGGCACGGTCCCCACCGAGGAAGCCGCCGCGGTCCAGAACCCCGCCCCCGAGTCCTGATCGGGCCCCGCCGCCGGACCGGCCCCAGGCCCCGCCGATGATCCGGGCCCTGCTGATCGTCCTCTTTCTTCCGGCATACACCCTCCTCGCCAGCCTCATCGGCTATGGGTTGGCGCGCCTTTCGGGATCGCCGGCGCTCCTGTACGGGCTCGCACGCTTCGGCATCCGCGTGGCGCTGTTTCTTGCGGGGACGCGGATCGTGGTGGAGGGCCGCCACCTGCTCGGCGATGCCCGCAACACCGTGATCGTGGCCAACCACGTCAGCCACCTCGACGCGCCGGTCCTCCTCCAGGTCCTCGGCGTCGACTTCCGCGCCGTGGCCAAGAAGGAGGTCTTCTACTTCCCCGTGTTCAACGGCGTGCTGCGCTTCGCGGGCTTCATCGAGGTGGACCGCGCCGACCGCGCGCAAGCCACCCGCGCCATCGCCCGCGCGGTGGAGGCCCTGAAGCGGGGGAGCTGCTTCCTCATCTTCCCGGAGGGCACGCGCAGCCGGACGGGGGAGCTGGGCCCCTTCAAGAAGGGCGGCTTCGTGGTGGCCATGGACGCGGGAAGCCGCATCGTGCCCGTGGCCGTCCAGGGCACCCGGGAGCTGATGCCGCGCGGCGGCTTCCGCATCCGGCCGGGTACGGTGCGTGTGCGGGTACTGGACCCCGTCATGGCGGGGAGCTACAGTTACGGCGACCGCGACGCCCTCGTGTCGGACGTGCGAGGCCGGATCGCGGCGGCCCTGGCCGGCTGACCCGCGCAAAGGAGGGCGCCACGATGAAGCCCGAAGGGAGCCTGGCTGAACGCGACGTCCCCGAGCTCGTGCAGATCGTCCATCCGGACGCGAGCGAGGCAGCCCTCGACGAGATGGTGGGTCACGCCGAAGCGGTGCTGCAGAAGCTCGGCCTCGCCTACCGCGTGATGCTGCTCGCGTCGGGCGACATGGGCTTCGGTTCCGCGAAGACGTACGACCTCGAGGTCTGGGTGCCGGCGCAGCAGGCCTACCGCGAGATCAGCTCGGTCTCGAACTGCCGCGCGTTCCAGGCGCGGCGCATGCAGGCGCGCTACAAGAACGCGCAAGGTAAGAACGAGTTCGTCCATACGCTGAACGGCTCGGGCCTGGCGG
>DAINRN010000125.1:6678-8526 GCA_036741815.1 Acidobacteriota bacterium | reverse complement strand
GCAAGAGCGGGGAGAGGGAGAAGAAATCACACGAACTGCACGGCGACGCTGCCGAGCGGGCCGAAGTCGGCGTGCAGCGTGTCGCCCTTGTCGGCCCAGACCGGCCGCGTGAACGAGCCCGACAGCATCACGTGGCCGGGCTCGAGCGGATCCACCTCCTCGCGACCGCCGGTCCCGAGCTTCGCCGGACCCGGGCCCGCGGGCGCGGGACCCGCGGTCGCTTCAGGGCACTCCGCGCTCTGCGGCCAGCGCACGTCGATGTTCAGCGGCCCTTCCGTGCCGAACAGCAACCCCGACCCGACACCCACCGCCACCGTCCCCGGCGGGGCAATGAGCTCGGGAGTGAACGTCTCCACCCACGTGTCGGTGATCGTGCTGGAGACGGGAGGCGAGCTGGCGGCGGCCAGCGGCGTGCCCGCGCAGCAGGGGTTGCGGAAAAAGGCCACCACGACCGAGCCGAAGCCTCCCGGCACGGCCGGGGAGGAGAAACGGATGTTCGCTCCGAACTCGTAGGTGCCGGAGGGGCTGAGCGGGAGGCACTGGCCGGAGACCGTGAACGGGTTCGGGCCGGCACCGGTGTTGGCCAGATGCATGGAACCGGACTGTGGGTTGCTGTTGACGTCGAGCGGATCCCAGAGCTGGGTCCCTCGCCGCGGACGATCTTCCACCCCTCGACGTTGCCGTCGAAGTCACCGTTCACGACGAGGTTCTGGCTGGTGCCCCACGCGGGACAACAGAGGAAAGCCGAGACGACGAGCGCGATGCGCGTGCACTGCATGCAGCCTCCGGGTGAGGGGGATCGGTGAGCATCGCTCGGCGTCAGGGTAGAGTCAACGGGAGTCTCACAGGCGACCGGTGAGGCCGCGGGCGGCCAGCCGCAGATAGCCGAAAGACGTTCGTAATACGCGCATCTTGCTCCGCCCCGCCCGGCGGCTGCCGTCCAGGACCATCGGCACCTCGGAGATCCGCAGGCCGAGGCGGGCCGCGCGGTACAGGATCTCCACCATGCACTCGAAGCCGCGGCTGGTCAGGAACGCCTCGCCGTGGCGGCGCGACAGGGCCTGCAGCGCCGAGACCTGGTAGATGCGGTAGAAGCTGCTGAGCGTGGCGAGGCCGGAGAGCCCGAGGGCCTTCTTCATGAGGCCGTTGGCGAGGTGGCTCATGGCCACCCGGTGGAGGCGCGTGCCCTTGATCCCGCCGCCGTAGAGGTAGCAGGAGGCGAGCACGATGTGGTCGCCCTCCTCCCACACGCGATGGAGCATGCGGAGCAGCACCGAGGGATCGCTCGTGGTGTCACCCTCCAGGGTGAGGACGACGTCGAGGGGATCCGCGCCGCGCAGGACGTGGAGGAAGCCGGTGCGGAAGGCGGCGCCCGGGCCGAGGTTTTGCGGGTGCACCAGCACCTCGACGGGCCGCGCGGGCTCGGAGAGCGCCCGGCAGGCCTCGGCGGTGCCGTCGGTCGAGCCGTCGTCCACCACCACGATGCGATGGGGCAGGCCCAGGGACTCCACGCGCTCGCGGATCCCGTCGATGGCCGCCCCGATGTTCCCCACCTCGTTGAAGGCGGGGACCACCACGTGGATCACAGCAGGCCGGCCTTGCCCATGGCCTCGCGCTGCCAGGCGATCGTGCGGGGCAGCCCTTCCTCGAGGGTCACGGCGGGGACGTGGCCCAGCAGGCGCGCCGCCTTGCGGTTGTCGGGGATGCGCCGCTCCACGTCCTCGTAACGGCCGAAGGAGGCGAAGGGCACGAGGTCGATCCGGGGCTCGTCGCCGCGCACCAGCCGCCAGACGAGCCGGGCCAGGTCGAGAATGGTGATCTCGCGGTCGCTCCCGACGTTGATCACCT
>DAINRN010000125.1:0-6668 GCA_036741815.1 Acidobacteriota bacterium | reverse complement strand
CAGGTCGTCCACGTAGGTGAAGCTCCGGGTCTGCTGTCCCGTGCCGTGGACCTCGAGGGGCCGGCCGTTGAGCGCGGCGCCGATGAAGACGGCCTGCGGCCCACCCCACCAGGTCACGTTCTGCCGGGGACCGTAGCCGCCAAAGAGACGCAGGGCCACGCCCTCCAGGCCGTGGCGCTCGGCGAACGCGAACAGCGCCTGCTCCTCGAACATCTTCGACACCGCGTAGCTCCAGCGCCGGACCCGCGGCGACCCGATCACGGAGACGCTGTCCTCCGAGAACGGCACGTCCGGGTTGCGGCCGTAGCAGTCCGAGGTGGAGGCCAGGACCATGCGCCTCACCTTGCCGTCGCGGCAGGCCCGCAGGACCCGCAGGCCTCCCTCGCCGTTGGTGACGAGGGTGTCCATGGCGTCGCCGTAGCGCGGGATCTTGCCGGCCGCAAGGTGCACGACGACCTCGGCCCCTTCCGCGACCGCATCCATGGCGCCGGGATCCAGGATCGACGCCAGCGCGAGCCGAAAGCGCGGATGGCCCGCGAGGGTGGCGAGGTTCTCCAGGCTGCCGTGGGAGAGGTCGTCGATGCCGTGTACGGTGTCTCCCCTCTCCACCAGGCGCTCGGCGAGGTTGGATCCGATGAAGCCGGCGGCCCCGGTGATGGCGACCTTCATCCGCGCGCGACCGCCGGGCCTTCCACGAGGGCCCGGAACCGCGCCTCCCCGCGCAGGGACTCGAGGTGCGGCTCGATCCTGGCCCGGGCCACGGTGAAGGCGCGCCGCATGCGCACCGTCTTCTCCAGGCAGTCCAGGGCCGCGTCCACGTCGCCGTGCAGGGCGTAGGCGCAGGCCGCGTAGTAGCGCGTGAAGGCGTCGTCGGTCCCCATGCGCAGCCGCCGCTCGAAAGCGGCGATGGCCGTCTCCAGCGCCGCCCGGCCGGCCGCGGTCTCGCCCAGCCGCGTGAGGGCCGCCCCCAGCCGCATGTGCAGCTCGATGGTGGTGCGGCCCTTGAGCGCGTGGTCCACGCGCTGGAAGAACTCCAGCTCCTTCTCGAACTGCTCGCGGGCCAGGGCGTGGCGCCCCTGCAGGGCGGCCAGGTGCCCCAGCCGCATGTAGGAGCCCACGATGAGGATCCCCTCCTTGCCCGAAACGAGCTCCTCCTGTAGCTCGATGGCCCGGCGCGCCGCGGGCTCCCCGCGCGCGAAGTCGCCGAGGAGGGCGGCGCAATGGGCGAGCTGCTGCGCCGCCCATCCCGCCTGCGGGTTCAGGGCCAGGGCCTTCTCGAAGCAGGCGGCGGCGGCGGCGAAGTCGGCCTTGCCGATGAAGTACACGCGGCCCAGGGCGCTGTGCGCGGCGGAGTCCTCGGGCGTCAAGGCCAGCGCCAAGCGGACCGCTTCCACCGCCTCCTCTTCCCGCCCCACCGCGGTGAGCGGCGCCCCCAGCTCGCGCCAGGCCTCGGCGAAGTCCGGGCGCAGCGCGATGGCCCGGCGCATGCTGGCGATGCCCCGCTCGTGCAGCTCGGGCATGCTCAGGAACCAGGCCTTGAGGTCCAGGGCCACCCCCAGCTCGAGGTGGGCCCTGGCGTAGCTCGGGTCGGACTCGATGGCGTGCTGGAAGTACACGATGGCCCGGTCCAACGATTCCGCGGTCTCCGCCCGGAGGTTGATGAGGCCCTTGGCGAAGGCCTCGTAGGCCTCGACCACGTGGGTCTCCTCGCCGCCTTCGCGGGGAGAGGGAGGCAGGCTCGGCCGCAGCCCCGACGAGAGCTCGGCCACGATCCTGTCCTGGAGCTCGAAGATCCCGCTCATGCTGCCGTCCAGCTTCACCGTGCGCGTGACCACGCCCGTCTCCACGTCGCTCACCCGGGCCGTGACCCGGACCATCTCCCCCAGGCGCTGGTACCCGCCGCTGACCACGAAGCGCGCCCCCAGCTGCCGGCCCACGCGGGCGGCCGCCTCCTCGTCCGCGCCGTCCCCCGCCCGCTTCAGGACCTCGACCACCCGCTCGCGCGCGATCACGGTGAGCCCCTCGATGCCCTTCAGGTCCGCGGCCACCGTCTCCGCGATGCCGGTGCCCAGCCAGTCGTCCTCGCTGCTCTTCGTGATGTTGGCGAAGCTGACCACGGCCACGCTGGGCGAGGGGGATGCGGCGGGCGAGGGGCGCCCCTTCCGCGCCGCGTCCAGGTCCAGGCGGACGTCCCTCATGCTCTGGTAGCGCCGGTCGGGGTCCTTGGCCATCATGCGGCCGAGGATGCGCTGCAGCTCGTGGCCCGCGGGCTCGCCCGAGAGCGACGGGAGCGGCGGCTCGTGGTTCAGGATCGCGTCGAGCACGTCCACCACGGTATCGCCCTCGAAGGGCGCCCGTCCCGCCAGGATCTCGTAGAGGACCACGCCCAGGGAGAAGACGTCGCTGCGGGCGTCGGTCTCGCGGCCTCGCGCCTGCTCGGGCGACATGTAGGCCACCGTTCCCACCAGGGCGCCCTGCAGCGCCTCGGGGGCGCGGCTCCAGGTGCCCGACGCCTCTCCCGCCAGCGGCGCGTACTTGGCCAGGCCGAAGTCCAGCACCTTCACCCGCCGGTCCTCGGTGACCATCACGTTGCTCGGCTTCACGTCCCGGTGCACGACGCCGCGCCCGTGGGCCTCGGCCAGGGCGTCGGCGACCTGGACCATGATTGCGAGGATCTCCGCCACGCCCGGCTGGCGCGAGCGCACGTACTCGCCGAGGGTCTGGCCTTGCACGTACTCCATGGCGATGAAGCCCTGGGCCCCGGCCTCGCCCTGCAGCTCGCCGATCTCGTAGATGACGGCCACGTTCGGATGGTTGAGGGCGGACGCCACGCGGGCCTCGCGCACGAGCCGCCGCGTGCCCGCCTCGTCGCCTCCCTTGGACAGCACCTTCAAGGCCACGGGCCGATGCAGGCGGAGGTCCTCGGCCAGGTAGACCTCGCCCATGCCGCCCGCGCCCAGGCGCTCGATCACGCGGTAATGGGAGGCCACCTCGCCGAGCATGGTGAGAGGCAATTATGGGGCACCGGGCCCGCTCACATGAGCAGGCTGTTGGCGTGGAGCAGGAAGTCCCGCCCCTGGACGGCGGCGGCCACGGCCAGGACGAGGGCGGCCGCGCTCCACCGCAGCCACCGGTGCTTGAGCGCGGCCACCGCCGCGGCCACGACGAGGCACAACAGCGGGGACACGAACTGGTCCTCCTTGGCCCACCGCAACATCTTCGGCAAGAGGAAGGGCTCCTTGAGGAGCATGACCAGCGCCCAGGCCATGAGCCAGGCCACGAGGATCGGCCGGGCCTCGGCCCGCGCGCGGAAGACGGCGATCGGCGCCGCGAGGAGGCCGGCGGCCAGAAGCATCCCGAACCCGCCCGCCCAGAGCCGCACGCTCTCCTTCGATTCGTTGTGGAAGATGAAGACGGTGCGGCCGGGGAAGGGATCGGGGCCCGCCGCCATCGCGGAAGCGCCGCGCAGCAGTCCCGGCACATAGTGGAAATAGAAGAGCGCGCCCGCGACGAGGCCGCCGATGGCGAGGGCCCCGGCCAGGCCCATCCGCGCCTCGCGAGCGAGGCCCGCCGCGTCTATCGCGAGGAGGAGCAGCAGGGCCAGGCCGAAGAGGCCGAACAGCACCACGAGGCTCGAGTACCCGAGGACGGCGGCGGCCAGCAGCAGACCGGCGGCGGCGGCCCGACGGGGCGTGGCCACGCCGCCCGCGCGCCAGAGCAGGCACAAAAGGGCGGCGGTCCCCAGCGCGGCCCCGAACGAGGCGGGGGCATGCGACCGGCCCACGTGGTGCCAGACCGCGAGGTCGAGCGTGTACAGCACCGCGGCCAGCCAGGCGGCGCCCGGATCCCACGCCCGCGCGGCGGCGATCCACAGGAGCGGTACGACGGCCATCGCGAGGGCCGCGTTCAGCACGGTGATCGCCCAGCGCAGGTCGAGGCCGGCGCGATGCAGCGCGTAGTACACGAAGTAGGGCACGGGCGAGTACGGGATCAGCGCGGCGTCGCCCAGCGCCGTGGTGGCCTGGCCGAACGTCTGCGACGGCGTCGGCAGGTGCGAGCCGTAGCGCAGCAGCGAGCGGTAGTCGTGGCCCACCGTCGCGAGGTCGAGGGTCCGCCGGACGTGGATCTCCACGTCGGGAGGGTTGTGGTTCGGGAAGAAGGCCACCGAGCCGTGGGCCGCCACGCCCGCGGCCACGAGGCAGGCCAGGGCCGCGCGTTGCGCCGGCGTGATCGCGGCAGCCGCTCTCCAGGCGAGCGCGGCGTGCACCGCCGCGCCCGTGACCAGCGCCACGGGGAGCAGCCGGGGGATCGCGGCCAGGACCGGCAGCGGCGAGGCCCGCGCGAGGAGCAGGGTGCAGGCGGCCGCGGCCGCCGCCGCCACGAGCGCCGGCCGCCGTCCGATCCCCACCAGGGTGAGGAACGCATGGACGCCCAGGGGGACGGCGGCGAGCAGCAGCCGCGCCGGCCAGGACAGCGCGGCGCCGTCGCCGGCCTCCAGCAGCACCTCGTCCACCAGGATCTCGGGGCGGCCCGCGTGCTCGCCGGGCACCAGCGGCAGGGGACGGAAGGCGAGGGTCACGTCGTCCAGGGCCCGGCCCGACACGAGCGACTCGGGCAGCTCGACCCGATACCACCGCCACGGCCCGGTGTCGATCAGGACCTCGCCCGCGCGCGATCCGGAGACGAAAACGCCGACCGCGCTGCGCACGACCGCCCGGGCCCGCAGCGCCAGGCGGGCGGGACCGCGCGGGACGAGAGGAAGGGATAGGCCGCAGCCGGGCCGGGCCGGGCGGAAGTAGAAGCGGACACGGCCGTCCGCAGCCGCCTGGGGGTCGAGGTCGGCGAGGGTCGCGCTTCCCCACGGCCCGCGCAGCGCGCCGTCCTCGAAGGCCCCGACCTCCTGGCTCACCGGCCGTCGTCCCGTCACGCCCGCGGCCAGGGTCGTGACGGCGGCGACCGCCACCGCGAGGGCGGCGCCGCGTCCGAATCCCGGGAAACTGTGGCGAGCGAGGGTGACGCGGACCTCCAGCGCCGGCCTTCCCCCCGCCGGCAGGACCCGAGAGGGTCACACAGGGCCGTCGCGGGGGTCAAGCGCCCCAACGCGCCGCGTCCGTGCTAAGGTGAGGGAAACCCAGGTCCCCGGCCGCCGCGCCCCGGGGATCGGTCTTCGGTCGCGTGAGGGCGACAACGGGCGGCTTTGAATTCGGAAGAGGAGAACCGGCCATTTCGAACAAGGTGTTCGTAGGCAACCTGAGCTTCGACGTCACGCGCGAGGAGCTCATCGACGCATTCAGCGCCGCGGGCAAGGTGGTGGACGCCAAGGTCCCCACCGACCGTGAGACGGGTCGTCCCCGCGGCTTCGCCTTCGTGGAGTTCGCCGACGACGACGCGGCCATGAAGTCCATCTCGCTGATGAACGGCAAGGACCTCAAGGGGCGCCCGCTGCGGGTCAACGAGGCCGAGAACCGGCCGCCGCGGCCGGCGGGAGCGGGCGGCGGCGGCGGCTACCGCCCCGCGTTCGGGGCGGCGGGCGGCGGATACCGGCCGGGCGGGCCGTCGTTCGGCGGGGGCGCGATGCCCAGCTTCAACGACTTCACGCCGATGGATGACCGCGGCCGGCCCTTCAAGAACAAGGGCAGCCGCCGCAACATCCGGCGGCGCAAGCGCGGCTTCGACTAGCCCGAAGGCCGCGCCTCCGGGACCAACGGCCGGACCCTTACCGGCCTTGGCCTGCCTTGTCGCAGGCGCGCGCCGTGCCTATCCTCCCGGCGCCCTGACGCGCGTCGCCTTGGTCGTGAACGATGCCGGCGCGCGCTCCACGGTTTGAGGCGGGGTTACCGCCCGCGCAGGCGCGACGTCCGGAGCGAGGCCTGCCGGCGAGCGGCGGGCATCCGGTCCAGCCGCGCCTGCACGGCCTGCAGCCCGCCCACCTGCGTGGTCCGGCCGCGGCCCAGCCGGGCGGACTGGGCGCGGATGTTGGCGGCCCGGTCGCGTGGCGCAGGGTGGCTGCTGAAGAACTTCTCGACCGATCCCGGGTTGCGCCGCTGCTCCGCGGCCAGGACGTCGAAGAAGCTCGCCATGGCCAGCGGGTCGTACCCGGCGCGCGCCATCATCTGCGCGCCCACCCGGTCGGCCTCGTTCTCGGCGTTGCGGCTGAACTTCATGAAGAGGGCGTTGAGCCCGAGGCTGCCCGCGATCTGCTCGCCCATCCCCAGCCGGTGGTCGCGCCCGCCCAGCAACCGGCCAGCAGCCCGACGCCGAGCTGCGCGCCGTACGCCTTGCTCACCTGCGAGGTGCCGTGGCGCTGCGCGACGTGGGCCATCTCGTGGGCGAGGACGCCCGCCAGCTCGCCCTCGCTGCGGACGGCCTCGATCAGCCCGCGGTTGACGTAGATGAACCCGCCCGGCAGCGAGAAGGCGTTGATGTCGGCGGCGTTCACCACCCGCGCCCGGTACTCGAACCGCGGCCCGGGAGCCGCCTCGGCCAGCCGGTCCACGATCTCGTTGACGTACCCCTCGACGGAGCCGTCGCGCACCATGGGCAGTTGCCGCTCGGCGTCGGCGGCCGCCTGGCGGCCGATCTCCTCGTCCTGCCGGACCGAGAAGAGGTTGATGGCCTGCGCCGGAGGGGCGGAAACGAGGCCGACTCCATCGACGGCGGCGAGGGCG
>DAINRN010000124.1:0-8537 GCA_036741815.1 Acidobacteriota bacterium | reverse complement strand
CCATGGCGGCCACGCCGGCGTCAGCCGCCGATCTGGAACATCTGGCGGTCCTCGGTGGAGACGCCTTCCTCCAAGCGGTGGCCGGTGGGCTTGAGCCCCACCGCCTTGCCGAGGATGGCCGCCACCGCGGGAATGCCGCCGCCGGCGCGGAGCGCGCGCCTCACGTCCAGCTCGTCGTCGTTCAGGAGGCAGAGGTGGAAGCGGCCGTCGGCGGTGAGGCGCATGCGGTTGCAGGTTCCGCAATAGGGCTCGCTGACGGGGCTGATGAAGCCGATGACGGCCTCGCCCGTCTCGAAACGGTAGTTGCGCGACTCGTCGCTCGGGTTGTCGTTGGCCAGGGGGACCAGCGGGCCCAGGGCGGCCTCGATCCGCTCACGCGTCTCGCGGCTGGGCACGAACTGCGAAAGGGCCAGGTGCGCGGTCTCCCCGCCGCCCAGCGGCATGAGCTCGATGAAGCGCGCGTGCCAGCCGCGTTCGCGCGCGCGCCGCGCGACCTCCACCACGTCCGCGTCGTTGTAGTCCCGCGTCACCACGCAGTTGATCTTGATGGGCTGGAGCCCCGCCTCCTCGGCGGCCGCGATCCCGGCCTCGATCTCCTCCGCGGTGCCGAAGCGCATGATCTTCTTGAGCCGCTCGGGGTTGAACGTGTCCACGTGGATGTTGATCCGGCGCAGGCCCGCCGCCTTCAGGTCGCGGGCCATCCGCGGGAGGAGCACGGCGTTGGTGGTCATGGCCACGTCCCGCGCGCCGTCCAGGGAGGCGATCCGCCTGACGATGTCCAGGATGTCGGGCCGCAGGGTGGGCTCGCCGCCCGTGAGGCGGAACTTCCGGAAGCCGACGCTCACCGCCGCCCTGGCCACGATCTCGATCTCGTCGGCCGTGAGCAGCTCGGGAGAGGGGATGAAGGTCAGCCCGCGCAGGGGCATGCAGTAGACGCACCGCAGGTTGCAGTGGTCGATGACCGAGATGCGGAGGTAGTCGATCTCGCGGCCGAAGCGATCCCTGGGCAACGCGCTCGCCCCTTTCCAGAAGAGTAGTCTACGCGCCCCTGTCGTCGCGTGCCAAACGCTCGTGGTACGCTGCGGACCTTCGGGACCGAGGCGATCGTGCTGCCATGAGGACGCCCGTTTCCGCGCGCACGCTGGCGATCCTGGCCGCAACGGCGTACCGTCTGGCGCTCGCGTCGCCGGCCGCCGCGGGTGAGGCGAACGCCGAGTACCGGGAGCTGATCGGGCGCTACGCGCGCGGAGATCGCGTTCTCGCGGTGGCCGGGCTCGCCCGGCTCTCCGACGGCGAGCTGGCCCGGGTGGTGGCCGCCGGCGAAGCCGCCGCGCTGGCCGCGCAGCGCCGTCAGGTTGAGCCCGCCTTCTCGCTGCGTGCCGCCGTGATGCTGCACGCGGACGTGGACCAGGCCGAGCGGCCGGCGCCCATGGGAAGGGAGCAGGCGCGGCGCGGCCCTGGTCGGCATGCCGCCGTCGCCGCGCGGTACGCGCGCCTCCTCGCCTGGCGGCCGGAGACGAAGGACTTCGCGCGCCGGTTCTTCGTGGCGCTGGCGCACGGCAGTCAGTGGGATGCCTGTTTCCCGGACGCCCAGCGGTGGGCGGGGGAGGGCCTCAAGCTGTTCCCCCGCGACGCCGAGCTGCTGCTGGCGGCGGGCAGCGCGCTCGAGGAATCGGCTACGTTGTTGCTCGGAGTGTCCGTCTCGGATCGACAGGGACTCTTCGAGCGGGCGGGCGCGATGTTCACGGACGGCCTGGCCGCGGACCCGGAGCTCAACCTGGCCCGCGTGCGCCTCGGGCGCGTCCTGTGGCAGCTGGGCGAGTTCGATCGGGCGCGCGGCCCCCTCGAGCAGGCCGTCGAAGTGCGATCGGGCGACCCGGCCGTCCTCTATCTGGCGCATCTCTTCCTGGGACGCGTCCACGAGGACTCCGGGCGGCTGGAGCTTGCCCTGCGCCATTATCGGCTCTCCCTCGCCCTGGAACCCCAGGCGCAAACGGCGGCCATAGCGCTCTCCCATGCGTTGCGCCAGACCGGAGAGGCGGGCGAGTCCCGAGAGGTGCTGCGGAGGGCCCTGGCGGCGGCGGGCCGACGCGGGCGGGACCCGTATTGGGATTATCTCGCCAGCAACGCCGCCGGCGTGCACGACGAACTCGCTGCCTTGCGCCGGGAGTCGCTCTCTTGAACGCACGGTCCCGGTGGCTCGGGGTCGCCGGCCTGGCCGCGGTGGCGGCCGTGCCCCGCGCCGAGGCGCAGGCGCCGCCGGTGTTCCGCGCCTCCGTCGAGGCGGCTTTTGTGGACGTCTTCGTCAGCCGCGGCGGCCAGCCCGTCGCCGGCCTCCCGGCCTCGTGCTTCGAGCTCAAGGACAACGGGGTGAGGCAGGCGGTAGAGCTGGTCGCCGCCGAATCGCGGCCGCTGCGCGCGGTCCTCGTCTTCGACACCAGCAGCAGCGTGGAGGGCGAGAGGCTCGGCGCGCTCCGGGCCGCCGGCGAGGCGTTCCTGTCCGGACTGCGGCCGGCCGACGAGGCGGCGCTCATCGCGTTCTCCGAGGAGATCAGCTGGCTCACCCCCGCCACGGCGGACAAGGCCTCCGTCCGGGCCGCGCTGTCCAGGCTGCGAGCCGAGGGGGCCACCAGCGCGCTCGACGCCCTCTACGCCGCCGTGGCCCTCTCCGAGGAGGGTGGCAACTCGCTCATCGTCCTGTTCACCGACGGCGAGGACAACCTGAGCTTCCTCGGCGAACAGCAGGTGGCGACGGCGGTGACGCGCTCGAACGCGCTCGTCCACGTCGTCGGCTGGGTGGAGAAGGTGGAGAAGGTGGAGGCCTTCTACACCGGCCTGGCAGGCACGGACCTGCCCGAGCCGGACCAGCGGCGGGCGCTCCGGCAGATCGCCGAAGCCACCGGCGGCCGCTTCTGGACGGCCGCGTCCGCCGACCGGCTGCGACGGGCGTTCGCCAAGATCGCGGAGGCCATGGGCCACCGCTACGTCCTGCGCTACGAGCCGCGAGGCGTGAAGCGCGAGGGCTGGCACCGCATCGAGGTCAAGCTGGTCGGTCAGAAGGGCGATCTCCAGGCGCGTCATGGGTACTGGGTGGGCCCGGGCCGTGAGCGCTGAAGTGAGACGGCAAGACTTGCGGCTGCGTAAACCATGGGACGCCTGACGGGGGCCGCGCGGCGGCACATTGTTTGACGACTTCGATCTTGACCGCGACGTCCCGGGCGTGCTCTCCTTGCCGCATGGTCGGCCGCCTGTACACGGGCTGGATCCGCGCCGCCGCGCTGGTCATCCTCGTGTCGTGGCTCCCGTGCCTGCCCCTCGGTCTCTGCTTGCGAGCTCCAGATGGGCCTTCGCGGCACGGCTGCTGCCCGCGGCGAGCTGCGACCGTGAGGATGGCCGCGGCGCCCACGCAGTGTTGGCTCCAGACCCCGGCGCCCTTGCCGGCCGGCCCGCCCCCGCCCGCGCTGGCCGCTCCCGTCCTCGCCGCGCACGCGCGGCCGACGACGGAAAGGGAACTGGCGCTGCCGGCCCCCGCCACCGCCTTCTCGCCCCTCGCGATCGTCCTGCGGATCTGATCCTCGCCGTCAGCCGCACCTCGTTCACCAATTGCGACTGGCTCGCACCGCATGCGCGGTGCATTTGAAGAGGAGATCCGGAATGTCGATCAAGACCCTGATGGCCACGGCCTGCGGCGCGTTCCTCGCCGTTTCCGCGATGGGCGCGCGCGCGCAGGACACGAACGCCGACGAAAAGAAGACCTGCTGCACCTCCGCCTGCACGAGGCACGAGTCGGGCAAGATGCGCTGCTCGCTGACGGGCAAGGTGGTCGACTCGTGTTGCTGCGTCAGGAAGGAGGGCAAGCTGCATTGCAACCTCGCCGACAAGGACGTGGAGACCTGCTGCTGCAAACCGGTCGACGAGAGCGACAACCCCGACGACGAACAGTAGACGAGAAGTCCGGGGCCCGGGGCGACCCGGGCCCCGCCCTCGCGGCAACGGGCACGGTTGACGCCGCCCGCGCCGCCGTGTCAGGTTCGATGCGATGCGTGTGAGGGTGAGGCTGTTCGCGTCCCTGCGCGAGGCCGTGGGCCGGGACCGCCTGGAGATGGACCTTCCCGAAGGCGCCACCGCGGAGGACGCGTGGGGGCGGCTGGTCGCGGAGTGCCCCGTCCTGGCCGCGCGCCGGCGCAGCCTCTCCGCCGCCGTGAACCGTCGCTACCTGCCGTTCGACGCCCCCCTGGCCGCGGACGACGAGGTCGTCTTCATCCCGCCCGTCAGCGGAGGGTGAGCCATCCTCCTCGCCCCGCAAGGCGCCACGACGCAGGACTCGGAAATCTTGTGACGCCCTTGGGTGACGGCTCCTAGACTCGCCAGCGATCAGTGACGGGGCTTCAGCGGCGGATCCGGAAGCGGAGGGAACGCCTGCGGCCGTCCCTCAAGGGCAGCGTTCACTTCGTCGACTTCGTAACCGTCAATGGATGTTGGGAGCGTCGGGGTGCAGTTTGGATCGAGGTGATGCCGGACCGACCGGAGGAGGTAATGCAGGTCCTCAGGAAGGTACCATCCCGACAAGGTTGCGCACCTGGGCCCTGAGCTGCAAGCCCTCGCTCTACAGAAGACGAAGCACTTGAACAAGGCCTACCGGACTCTTCTGGGCTCTTAGCTAAAGGCGATGTGGTGCGGTTCTTCGAGATCGTGACGCGCCCTTTCAGCGTTCGATCTACGCTGGACGTCCCAGTCCACTTCTGAGGAAGCTCGCTTCCCGGTGTCATGTTGGGGTCCGAGCGCGTGGCGGCAGGCCGGGGGCCTTTCCGCCGCCGTGAATCGCCGCTACCTCTCGTTCGACGCGCCGCCGGCTGCGGGAGACAAGATCGTGTTCATCCCGCCGGTCAGCGGAGGCTGAGGTCTCACCAGATCGTCTTGACGTGGCGGTAGCGCCGCAGCCTCCGATCCATCGTCACGAGCGTTGCGCCGAGAGCGAGGGCCGTGGCGACAATGATGCGGTCGGCGGGGTCGTCGTGGAGGGGCTCCGGAAGGGACACCGAGCGCAGCGCGATGTGGTTGTCGACGGGGACGAACTTGACGAAAGGGAGCGCCTCCGACCGGGCGACCCAGTCGCCCACGTCCATGGTCAAGTCCAGCCGCCCCCTCTTCGCCAGGAGCGCCACTTCCCAGCAACTGATCGAGGACACGCAGACCGACGCCCCCACGACGGAAGCCTGGATCAGTTCCTGCACCCTGCTCGAGAGGCGCCGTGGCTCGGCCACCCACCATACCCAGGCGTGGGTGTCGAGGACGATCACCGCAGCGCTTCCCAACCCTTCGGGTCCACGGGCTCTGTCGGGTCCTCATAGCGCACCACCGACCCGCGCAGCGATTTCAAGGCCTCTTCCGGATCCGTCGAGTACGGCGAGACCTTGAGGACGGGCTTGCCCTTGTCGGTGATGATGATCTCCCGCCCGGTACGCTGCACTTTCCGGAAATACTCCAAGGCGCGCGCCTTGAATGCCGACTTCGAGACGACCGTGCTCATCCCCCACCTCCTGTCATGACCTGGTCATCTTACCATGGTCATGAGCCCGCCGCGCCATCTCGCGCAGGGCCCAGCGGCTCGGTAACCGCCTCGAGCGCCGCCTCACACCAAGGCTGGTCCCTTCCCACGCGGAGTTCGTTCCGCCCGTGCCGCCCCGAGCGCCGCCGCGGCCCGTCAGGCCTCGAGGACCAGCTTGTAACCGGCCCCGCGCACCGTGTGCAGGTGCTTCGGCAGGCGGGGATCGGCCTCGATGTACTTGCGCAGGCGCATGATGAAGTTGTCCACGGCGCGGGTGGCCGTGTCGGGGCTGACGTTCCAGACCTTCTCCAGGATCTCGCCCTTGCTCACGACGCGGCCGGCATTCTGCACGAGGAGCTTCAGCAGCATGGCCTCGAGCAGCGTCAGGTGGAACGTCTGGCCGCGCGCGCGCACCTCGAAGTTCCCGAAGTCCACCTCCGCCTCGCCCACCCGCGCTGCGGCGGGCTCCGCGCCGCCCCGCGCCCACTCGCGCCGGCGGAGCAGCCCCTTCACCCGGGCGAGGAGGACGGGCAGCTCGAAGGGCTTCGCCAGGTAGTCGTCCGCGCCGCCCTCCAGGCCCCGCACGATGTCCTCGGGCCGGCCCTTGGCGGTCAGCATCAGGATGGGCGTGAAGTCCCCCGCCTCGCGCAGCCGCTCCGCGACCGCGTAACCGTCCATCCCGGGCAGCATCACATCGAGGATCACGAGGTCGAACCCCTCGGGTGGCTGGCCCTTGGAGGTGAGCCGCTTCAAGGCCTCGGCCCCGTCCGCGGCCACCGCCACGTCGTAGCCCTCGATCTCGAAGTTGAACTGCATCCCCTTGGCCAGGTTCGCCTCGTCCTCGACGATCAGGATGCGCGGCATAGGAAGGGGCGCCGGGCCGTCAGGACGCCGCGGGCTGGCCGCCCTCGGGCTCCTCGATGACTCCGGGCAGCGTGATGGTGAAGGTGGAGCCCAGGTCCGGGCCGGGGCTCTCCGCGGAGACCGTGCCGCGGTGCCCCTTGACCACCGACTTCACGATGAAGAGCCCGAGGCCCGTGCCGGTGCGGCTCCTCCGCACCTCGCGGCCGATGCGATAGAAGCGCTTGAAGATGAAACGCAGGTGGGCGCGGCTCATGCCCACGCCGCGGTCGTGGACCCGCAGGTGCGCCTGCCCGTCGCCGTTGCGGGACACCTCCACCCGGACCTCGACCTTGTCCTTGGAGTACTTCACCGCGTTGTCGAGCAGGTTCAGGACGGCCGTCTCCAGCGCGGTGGCGTCGCCGCGGATCATCAGCTCCTGCGCGCCCTCGTAGCGGAAGCAATCCGGAGGGAGCTGGTGCCGGGTCACGGTCAGATCGATGGAGTGCCGCACGAGCTTGGCCAGGTCCAGGGGCTGGGCGTCCACCACGTGCCGGTCCGTGTACATGGCCGCGTTGAGCACGTTGTTGATGGTGGCGTGCAGCCGCTGGAGGTCCTGCTGCATGGTGCGGTAGAACTCCTCGCGCCGGCCGTCGGAGAGCTCGCGCAGCTGCAGGGTGTCGAGGTAGAGCTTCAGCGAGGCCACCGGCGTCTTCAGCTCGTGCGTCACCGCGCTCACGAAGTTGCTCTGCCGCTCGTTGAGGCGGACCTCGCGCACGAGCAGCGTCACGATCAGGACCAGGCCGGCGATGAGCAGGGAGAACAGCACGGTGCCGAAGAAGTACACCACCCAGCGGAGGGTGACGGCCTCGCGCGCGCGGGCGATCTCGGAGGCCCCCAGGATCTGCCAGCCCACGGTGAGGGCCACCGTCACCACGATGAGGGCGACCCCCACCGTGATGTGCAGCCATTTGCGCCGCTTGGCGCCGGAGAGCTGGGACCCGCTGGCCGGCATGGTCTGCTAGAACAGCCTGTCGGCGTGCTTCAGGAGCGCGCGCAGGCTGACGCGCCGGCGGAAGCGCGGGGACCCGAGCAGGCGCGCCATGTGGCGCAGGCGCGACCACGCCGACGTCGCGTGGAGGGCCGGCCCCGCCGAAGCGGCCAGCCGCGCGAGCTCCGGCCCGTAGGGATACCACCACAGCATCGGCCCGCGGCCGCCGTCGCGGGAGACGTACTTGACCTGCGTCATCTCCCTGAGGCCGGCCAGCCCGTGGATGCGGCCCATGCCGCTGCGCTTGACGCCGCCCCAGGGGGCGGTGGGCTCGCCGAAGCTGGAGAGGCAGTCGTTGATGGTGACGACGCCGGCGGCGAGCCCTTCCTGCAGGCGCCGGGCGGTGTCGGGGTCCCGGGTCCAGCCGCTGGCGGTGAGGCCGTAGTCGCTGTCGTTGGCGAGGGCCAGGGCCTCCTCCAGCGACTCCACGGCCATGACCGGCAGCACGGGGCCGAAGGTCTCTTCCCGCATGATGCGCATGGTGTGGTCCACGCCCGTCAGGACCGTGGGCGGGTAGAACCAGCCGGGCCCCTCGGCGCGCGTGCCGCCGACCAGGACCTTCGCGCCGCGGGCCACCGCGTCCTGGACGTGCTCCTCGACGACGCGGCGCTGGCGCTCCAGGGTCAGCGGCCCGATGTCGGTCTCGGCGGCGGCGGGGTCCCCGACGCGCAGCCGGCGCGTCTCGTCCACCACGCGGGCCACGAACGCCTCGGCCACCGGCTTCTCGACGTACACGCGCTCCACCGACGCGCAGGTCTGGCCCGCGTTGACGAAGGCGCCCCAGACGATCCCGCGCGCGGCGCGGTCCAGGTCGGCGTCGCGGCACACGATGGCCGGGTCCTTGCCCCCCAGCTCCAGGACCACGGGCGTGAGGTTCCGGGCCGCCGCCGCCATCACCTTCCTGCCCGTGGCCACGCTGCCGGTGAAGACGATCTTCCCCACCCGCGGGTCCTCCACCAGCGCGCTGGCCACCGCGTCGTCGGCGGCCACCACGTTCACGACGCCGTCCGGGATCCCCGCCCTGGCGCAGAGCTCGCCGATGCGGAGGCCGATGAGGGTGGTGGCGGGGGCGGGCTTCAGGACCACGGTGTTTCCCGC
>DAINRN010000123.1:2137-8574 GCA_036741815.1 Acidobacteriota bacterium | reverse complement strand
CATCGCGCTCGACGGCAACATCGGCTGCATGGTCAACGGCGCCGGCCTGGCGATGGGCACGATGGACGTGATCAAGCTCTACGGCGGCAGCCCGGCCAACTTCCTCGACGTCGGCGGCGGCGCGACCGCCGAGAAGGTCACGGCTGCGTTCCGGATCCTGCTCTCGGACGCGCAGGTCAAGGGCGTGCTGATCAACATCTTCGGCGGGATCATGAAGTGCGACGTGATCGCCGCCGGGGTGATCGAGGCCGTCAAGCAGGTCGAGCTCGGCGTGCCGCTGGTGGTGCGCCTCGAGGGCACCAACGTCGAGAAGGGCCGGCAGATGCTGGCCGACTCGAAGCTGCCGATCATCGCCGCGGACGACCTCGACGATGCGGCGAAGAAGATCTGCAGGGCCGTCGGCGGCGCGCGCTAGCGCGCCGTCCGGTCCCCTCCGCCCTCTCCGCCCTTCACTCCCGCACCGCCCTTTCCGTCCACTGCCGCTCCCCGCCCCGAACCGCTCCGACTAGACGAGACACAGCCAAGGACCTCCCATGAGCATCTGGGTCGACAAGAACACCAAGCTGATCTGCCAGGGCTTCACCGGCAAGACCGGGACCTTCCACAGCGAGCAGGCGATCGCCTACGGCACCAAGATGGTCGGCGGCGTCAACCCTTCCAAGGCCGGCACCACCCACCTCTCCCTGCCGGTCTTCGGCTCCTGCAAGGAGGCGCGCGAGAAGACCGGCGCCAACGCCAGCGTCGTCTACGTCCCGCCCTCCGGCGCGGCCGCCGCGATCATCGAGGCGATCGACGCCGGCATCGAGCTCGTCGTCGCGATCACCGAGGGCATCCCCGTCATCGACATGGTCCGCGTCGCCGAGCGCCTCGCCCAGCCCGGCACGAAGTCGCGCCTGATCGGCCCCAACTGCCCGGGCATCATCACGCCCGAGCAGTGCAAGATCGGGATCATGCCCGGCTACATCCACAAGCCCGGCCGCGTCGGCGTCGTCTCGCGCTCGGGCACGCTGACCTACGAGGCCGTCTGGCAGCTGACCTCGCGCAAGATCGGCCAGTCGACCTGCATCGGCATCGGCGGCGATCCGGTCAACGGCACCAACTTCGTCGACGTCCTCGCGGCCTTCAACGCCGACCCCGAGACCGAGGCGATCGTGATGATCGGCGAGATCGGCGGCAGCGCCGAGGAGGACGCGGCGGCGTTCGTGAAGGCCCACGTGAAGAAGCCCGTGGTGGGCTTCATCGCCGGGCAGACGGCACCGCCCGGGCGGCGCATGGGCCACGCGGGAGCGATCATCGCCGGCGGCAAGGGCACCGCCGCGGAGAAGATGAAGGCCATGGAGGCCGCCGGCATACACGTGGTCCGGTCGCCTGCCGACATCGGGGTGGCCGTGGCCGAGGTCCTGCCCACGAAGGGGAAATGACCGTGAAGGAGCGGACGCTCTGCATCATCAAGCCGGACGCGGTGGCGGCGGGGCAGGCGGGGCAGATCCTGGCCCGCCTCGAAGGGGCCGGGTTCGAGATCGTGGCCTTGCGCATGTGCCGGCTCAGCCCCTCGGACGCCGAAGGCTTCTACCACGTCCATCGCGAGCGGCCGTTCTTCAAGAGCCTGGTGGACTTCATGGCGTCGGGCCCGTGCCTGCCCATGGTCCTCGAGGCGGACAACGCGATCGCCAAGCTGCGTGAGCTGATGGGCGCCACCGACCCCGCCAAGGCGGCGGCGGGTACCATCCGCAAGGACTTCGCCTCCTCGATCGAGGCCAACCGCATCCACGGCTCGGACGCCGCGGAGACGGCCCGCTTCGAGATCGGCTACTTCTTCCCGGGGATCGAGCTCGGCCAGGCCGGTCGGTAACCCGACTCCGGCCATGGTCCATCGCAATCTTCGCCGGCGCCTCGCGCTCGCGTTCCTGCCGCTGTGCGCGTCCGTTGCCATCGCACAACCGCCGCCGCCGGTACCGGTCACCATCCTCTATTCCAACGATTTCCACGCCGCGGTCGAGCCCATGACGGCCACCTGGCTCGTGGACCAGCCCATGATTGGGGGCGTCCGCGACTTCGCCGCCTGGGTGGACATGCTGCGCCGGACCCAGCCCAACACCTTCCTGTTCGACAGCGGGGACCTGTTCACCGGCCAGGCCCTCTCCACCCTCAGCCGCGGCCGGGCGCTGGTGGACATGTTCAACGCCGTCGGCTTCGACGCCGCGTGCTACGGCAACCACGAGTTCGACTATGGCGTGGCCGCCGCCAGGGCCTACGCCGAGGTCGCGCGTTTTCCCGTGCTCTCGGCGAACCTGTTCTACAAGGGTACCGACCGGCTTTTCGCGCGTCCCTACGCCATCCTGGAGAAAAACGGCATCAAGGTGGCGGTCGTCGGCATCTTCGGCGTGGACGCCGTCCCCGCGACCGGGCGCGCCATCTGGGACGAGCTCGAGGCCCGTGATCCGGTCCCGATCCTGGGCAAGCTCGTGCCCGAGCTGCGCAAGGCGGCGGACCTGGTGGTCGTCCTGGCCCATCAGGGCGAGACGGGCCCCATGCAGCCGGACGCCGAAGCTCACCCGGAGGTGCAACGGAATTTCGATGCCGACAAGGCCCTGGTGTCCGCCGTGGCCGGCATCGACGTCTTCGTCGGCGGCCATGCCCACCGCGGCATCGAGGTGCCGTGGGTCAGCCCGCAGACCGGCACCATCGTGGTGCAGACCTACGGACGCGGTACCACCATCGGCGTGCTCCGCCTCGTGCTCGACCGCGCCGGCCGCCGCATCATCAGCCACAGCGGAAGCCTGGTGCGCGTCATGGACGGGGTGTTCCCGGTGCCCGCCCCGGTCGAGGAGACCGTCCAACGCTGGCAGGCGGAAGCCGACCGCGTCGGGAGCGAGATCGTCGGCACGGCCGCGTCCCCGCTCGGGCGCGATTACAACCGCGAGTCCGCCCTGGGCGATCTCATCGCGGACGCGATGTTGTGGAAGACCGGCTCCGACGTCGCTTTCCAGAACGCGGGCGGGATCCGCGCCGACATCGACGCCGGGCCCGTCACCCGCTACGACGTCGTTTCCGTGTTTCCGTTCATCAATACCGTGGTCGAGGTCGTCCTCAACGGTCTCCAGATCCGCTCCATCCTGGAGCAGTCGCTCACGCTCAAGGTGGGAATGCTTCAGGTGGCCGGCCTGCGCGTCACGTACGACCTGAGCCGGCCCGAGTACAAGCGGCTGGTCTCCGCCGAGGTGGGCGGACGGCCCCTCGACGACGCCCGCAACTACCGCGTCGCCACCAACAGCTTCGTCGCCGACGGCGGCGATCACTTCACCACCTTCAACCAGGCGGGTAACAGGCGCGACAGCGGCGTGCTTCTGAGCGACCTCCTGATCGAATACGCCCGCGCGAAGAAGGTGCTGGAGGCTCCCGCGGGAGGCAGGCAAGTCGCGGTCGCTCCGTAGGCGGTGGGGCGGCTGGCACTCGCCAGCGGCCCGCAACTCGCCCCGGGGCGAGTACGAAAGGTAATAAACATCCCGGCGAGTCGATCCGCCCCGGGGCGGATACGCAATCGGTAAGTTCGGGTGCGATCCGGACGGACGCGTGAGAGCCCTTCCTACTTCTTCCCGGCCCCCGGTCCCTTGAGGATGCGGCCGCGCCGCGCGTCGGTGATGCGGCCGCCGTCCACCACCAGGACCCCGTTGACGCCGACGAACGGGATGCCCTCGCTGTAGTGCGTCGGGTCCGCTTGGAGGTCGGTAACCCCAGCGGTTACTGCACGTCGAAGCTCATCAACTCCACGGGAAGATTGAATCCCGAAACGCGCAGGATCGCGTTGTAGGGCTGCCCCGGGAACACCGTGGGGTTCGGGTTGAAGCCGCTGCCGTTGATGCCAATGGTCATGCCGTGGAACCCCTGCCCGCCGTTGTTCACGTCGACCGCGATGGCTGCGACCGTCGTCGAGATCGTGTTGGAGCTGCCCGACTGCAACATACCTACGAGGAACGAGGCGTTGTGGTTGACGATGTTGGGCAGATCCCACATGCAGGAGGGCCCGGGGAAGGTCGTGCTCGCCAGGACGGAGGCGACCGTTCCCACCGGCGCGTCATAGACCCGCATAGCGATGGAGCCGAATGTCCCCAGGGGCTGGCAGGTGACCAAGCTGATGGTGTGGGGGTTGTTGAACCCGGTGTTGAAACGATTGCCGACGACCTGGTTGCTGTTGTCACGGAACCCGTGCACCACGCCAGTGTCGTACTGGACCTTGCCGATGCCACCCTTGGGCCCGCGCGCTGCCTTGGAGGCCTTCGCCTTTCCAGGGGCCAGGACCGCCCGGACCTGCTGCTTGGCGGCAGGCGACAGGGCCTTGTACTCAGCGTGCAGAGCCTTGCGATCCCCAGGCGACAGGGACTTCATGATCTGCTTCCGGCCAGCCGCGTCCGCGCCCTGCAGACGCGCGACGAACGAGTCGAGGCGAGACTCCGCGGCGAACACCGCGGCGCCTACGAGGAACGAGAGCATCACCGCTGCCTGCAAATTCCTGCGCACGGTTCACCCCATTGATTCGGAAAGGCTAAGAGTTGTTGAATGGCTCGCCCTGACGGCGGTAGCCTTCGATCGTCCAGGCCGCGATCGCCGGGCGCAGCCCGTCGTCGGTCAGGTCCAGCTGGAGGGGAGTCACCGAGACCAGGCCGTCGCGCAGGACCGCGTTGCAGTCGCTGCCGGGTATGTCCTCGTGCTGGTACTCGTTGCCGCCGATCCAGTAGTACTTGCGCCCGCGCGGGTCCACGTTCTCCACGACGTCGAAGCCGTAGGTGTGCTTGCCAAGGCGGGTGACCGCGTAGCCGCGGGGCTCGACGCCGCCGGGCACGTTGACGTTCAGCAGCAGGTTCGGAGGCGGCGAGGCGCGCAGGGCGGCTTCGGCCAGGCGCCGCGCGAAGCGCGCCGCGGGGCCGAAGTCGAAGTCCTGGCGCATGGCCAGGCTGAAGGCGATGGCGGGGATTCCCAGGAGGGACGCCTCGATGGCGGCCGCCACCGTGCCCGAGTAGGTCACGTCGTCCGCCAGGTTCGAGCCGTGGTTGATGCCGGAGAGCATGAGGGCCGGCCGCCGGTCCTTCAGGATATGGTTGACGGCCATGTAGGAGCAGTCGGTGGGCGTGCCGTCCACGGCGAACCATCGCGGCCGGACCTGGCGGATGCGCAGCGGCCGGTGGATGGAGATGGCGTGGCTGGCCGCGCTCTGCTCCGTCTCGGGCGCCACCACCCAGACCTCGCCCAGCCCTTCCACGGCCCCGGCCAGGGCCCGCAGGCCGTCCGACATGTAGCCGTCGTCGTTGGAGACGAGGATGCGGGGGGGCGCGGCGCTGTCGGTGGTCATGGGGGCGGAGGGCCGGGGGCATTCTACCCCCGTGCCCAGGGGTGCGGCGCTTCCGCAGCCGGCTCGATTTAAGATGTCCCTGTGCCCGACATCGGTCGCGCGCTGCTCGTCGTGGGAGGCGTGCTCGTCGCCGCCGGCCTGCTCCTGACGCTGGGGGCGCGCCTGCCCGGCGTGGGCCGGCTGCCCGGCGACATCGTCTACCGGAAGGGCAACGTCACCTTCTATTCCCCGCTCGTCACCTGCATCCTCCTGAGCGCGGTGGTCACGCTGCTGCTCAGGATCTTCAGACGCTAGAGAAAGGAATCAAGAGGACAACATGAAGCTGTCACGGTCCGCACCGTTCGCGGTGCTCGTGTCGTTCGTCCTGGGGGCCGCGTGGGTCGCCGCGCAGGCGCCGCCCCCGTCCTCGCCCCCGCCCTCCACCATGACGGAGGACGAGAAGACGCTGTACGCCCTGGGCCTCATGCTGGCGCGCAACCTGCCGGCGTGGAGCCTCACCCCCGCCGAGCTCGAGATCGTGAAGAAGGGCATGGCGGACATGGCCAACGGCAAGACCCCCGAGGTGGACCTGCAGGCGTACATGCCCAAGGTCCAGCAGATGTCCAAGGCTCGCGCCACGGCCCGGGCGGAGGCGGAGAAGGCGAAGTCCCAGCCGTTCCTCGACGCGGCGGCCAAGGAGCCGGGCGCCGTGACCACCCCGACGGGTCTCGTGTTCCGGAGCCTCCAGGAGGGGACCGGGGCGAGCCCCGCCGCCACGGACATGGTGAAGGTCAACTACACGGGAAGCCTCATCGACGGGAAGGTGTTCGACAGCTCCGCCCAGCGCGGCCAGCCCGCGGAGCTCCCGCTGAACGGCGTGATCCCGTGCTGGACGGAGGGCGTCCAGAAGATGAAGGTCGGGGGAAAGGCCAAGTTCGTGTGCCCGTCCTCGATTGCCTACGGGGACGGGGGCCGGCCCGGGGTGATCCCGCCGGGGGCCACGCTGGTCTTCGACGTCGAGCTGCTCGAGGCCACGCCGCGGCCCTCGCCGCCCCCGAGGACGGTGCGTCCCGTGACGCCCGCGCCCGGGGCCTCGCCGCAGGCGCCGCCC
>DAINRN010000123.1:0-2127 GCA_036741815.1 Acidobacteriota bacterium | reverse complement strand
ACCGGCGCCGCTGCCCTCGCCCCCAGCGGCCCCGTCTCCCGCCGCGGCGCCGTCCCCCGCGCAGTCGCCCGTACCGCGCTGACGCTCCCCGGCCGGCGCCGCGACGTTGCGGCGCCGGCCCCAACCGTGGAATCCTTGGGCCGGAGAAACAACCCGCCATGTCCGTCAAGTGCGACCGCTGGATCAAGAAGATGGCCCGCGAGCACGGGATGATCGAGCCCTTCGCCGACGCGCAGGTGCGCCAGGGCGTCATCTCGTACGGCGTCTCGTCGTACGGCTACGACGTCCGCATCGCCGACGAGTTCAAGATCTTCACCAACATCAACTCCACGATCGTGGACCCCAAGAACTTCGATCCCCGCTCCTTCGTGGACTTCAAGGGCGACGTCTGCGTGATACCGCCGAACTCCTTCGCCCTCGCGCGGACCGTGGAGTACTTCCGCATCCCGCGGAGCGTGGTCACGATTTGCGTCGGGAAGTGCCTGGCGGGGGACAGCCGTGTGGTCGACGCCTCGACGGGCGGCATCCTTCCGATCGCTGATCTGGTGTCGCGGGGCGGCTCCACCGCCTCCCTGCGTCGGCACGAGGTCGTCCGGGCCGACGTCGTGGAAGGGACGCGGACGGGTGTCCTGCCCGTCTACGAGATCCGCACGCGCACGGGCCGGACCTTGCGGGCCACGCCCAACCACCCGTTCCTCGTCTTCGGCGGCTGGCGGCCGTTGCAGGACCTGCGTCCCGGCGACCGCATCGGTGTCCCCCGCCGCATCGCCGTCTTCGGCACGCGGACCATGCCCGAGCATGAAATCGACCTGCTCGGCCTTTTGATCTCGGACGGCCAGTGCGCGACGCCGGGCGCATCACCGCGCTACACGAGCGGGGATCCCGCGCTCCGGGAGCATTTCTCGCGGGCCGTGGAAGCATGCGGCGGCGTTCCAAGACCTGTGGCGCGCTTGTCGGTAAACGCCACGAACCGCGGGCACCGCGGCGGGATCATGGAGCGGAACCGCTTCTACGTCTGGCTCCAGGCCCTGGGCCTGGCGGTCAAGTCCCCGCAGAAGTTCGTGCCCGCGGTCGTGTTCGAGCTCCGGGCGCCCCTACTCGCGCGGTTCCTCCGGGCCTTGTTCTCGGGCGACGGCGGGATCTCCATCAGTGGAGAGGGCATCCACCTCGAGTTCTGCTCCACTTCAGAGCGGCTGGCCCGCGACGTCCACCACCTCTTGCTGCGTTTTGGTGTGGTCGCGATGCTGAGGCATCGGGAGACGGCGTCCGGACGTGGCGCGTGGGTGCTGTCCGTCACGAGCAAGGACGAGATCGCCCGTTTCGCGGAGAAAATCGGCTTCGTCCCCGGCTCCCAGAAGCAGAAGAGGCTCGACGAGGCGCTTGAGCACATAGAGCGGTCGCCGGCGCAGAAGTCCAACTTCGACACCTTGCCCGCGGAAGCGTGGTCCTTGCTTAAGCAATCGTGCCTGGAGCGGGGCACTTCGCTCCGCAGCATGGGGGTACTATCGACCTGGCCGGGCCGGAGCGTATCGCGCAAGCTCGCGCGCGACCTCGCGGAACGGCTGAGCGACGAGCGGCTCGGGGACGTCGCCGACTCCGACGTGCTGTGGGACACGGTGCGCGAGAAGCGATTCCTCGGTGTCGAGCCGGTCTACGACCTCACGCTTCCCGACACCGCCAACTTCGTGGCCAACGACATGATCGTCCACAACTCGACCTACGCGCGCTGCGGGATCATCGTGAACGTCACGCCCTTCGAGCCGGAGTGGGAGGGCATCGTGACCCTGGAGGTCTCGAACACCACGCCGCTGCCCGCGAAGATCTACGCCAACGAGGGGATCGCGCAGGTCCTCTTCTTCGAGAGCGACGAGGAGTGCGAGGTCTCCTACGCCGACAAGAAGGGGAAGTACCAGGCCCAGAAGGTCCTCACCCTTCCGAAGCTGTAGCCCCCGGAGAATCCCATGGTCCACGAAACCGTCACGATGGAAGGCCACCTCATCGACTCCGACATCCTGCGCAGGGCGTTCGCGCGGATCGTGGAGGAGGGCGGCGACTTCGACATCCAGGAATTCCGGGTCGGGAAGACCAACGACGACCCCTCGTTCATCCGGCTCGTGGTGTCGGCGG
>DAINRN010000122.1:4107-8609 GCA_036741815.1 Acidobacteriota bacterium | reverse complement strand
CCGCGTCGTCCCGCTCCGCCACAAGCTGCGCCAGGGACGCCTCTGCCGCCTCGCCCCGCGCCCGCGCCGCATCGCGCAGGCCGGTCACGCGCTGACGCTCGCGCTCCAGCTCCTCCGTCTCTCCCGCGAGCTTGAGGAGGTCCGCCGCGGCCCGCTCCGCGCTGCCCGTCACCGAATCGCGCGCGTTCTGGAGGGCCGCCAGCCGGCCCAGGAGATCCACCTGTGTCTGCCGCGCCTCCTCCTGGGCGGACTCGGCGCCGGCCTGCCGTGCCGCCGCCTCCTGCACCGCGGCCTCGGCTCCTCCCGCCTCCTGCTGCGCTCGGTCGCGCTCGACGCGAAGCCGGCCCTCTTCTTCGCGGCGCGCGCCCACGTGCCCGGTGAGGGGGTCCACCCGCGACTCCAGCTCGGCGGCCTCCTTGCGCGCCTCGGCGGCGCGCGCCTCCGCCTCGGCGATCTGCTCCCTGCAGTAGCCGCTGCGCGCCTGGTGCCGGTCGGCGGCCAGCGTCAGCTCGTTGAGCCGCCCGCGCGCGGTCTCCAGGCGGGCCTCGCCCTCGTAGAGGACGGTGCGGCGGACCTCGGCCTGGGCCTCCTCCGTCTCCAGGGCGAGCGACGCGGCGGACTCCCGTTCCTTCTCGTCCAAAAGCCGCGCGCCCAGTCCCCGCGCCCCCTCCGACAGGTCGAGGAAGCGCCGCCCGAAGACCACCTGCTCGACGGTCTTCATCTCGCCGGTCAGCACGCGGTAGCGGCGGGCCCTTCCGGCCTGGCGCTTGAGGCTCTCCAGCTGCTTCTCCACCTCGTGAACGATGTCGTTCACGCGCAGGAGGTTCTGCTGCGCGGCCTCGAGCTTCAGCGCGGTCTGCCGCCGCCGCGCGCGGTACTTGGTGATTCCGGCGGCCTCCTCGATCAGCGCGCGCCGGTCGGCGGGCTTGGACGAGAGGATGAGACCGATCTTGCCCTGCTCGATGATCGAGTAGGCCTTGGAGCCCAGCCCGGTGTCCATGAACATCTCGTGGATGTCGCGCAGGCGGCAGACCTCGCCGTTCATGAGGTACTCGCTCTCGCCGTTGCGATAAAGGCGCCGCGTGACGACGCACTCGGGCTGGCCGTCGGGGCTGTTGCCGTTCAGGCCGGAGACCCTGAGGTTGACCTCCGCCATCCCCAGGGGCTGGCGCGACTGGCTGCCCGCGAAGATCACGTCCTCCATGGCGACGCCGCGCAGGCTCTTGACGCTCTGCTCGCCGAGCACCCACGAGATGGCGTCGGAGATGTTGCTCTTGCCGCAGCCGTTGGGGCCGACGATCCCGGTCACCCCGCCGCGGAACGAGAGCTCCTGCTTGTCGCAGAAGGATTTGAAGCCGACGATCTCTACCGAATCGAGCCGCATGCCGGACCCCTAGATATTGGGAGTTTCCCGGAATCTAGCACAAGGTAAAGGGGTGAGTAAAGGAAATCAACGGGGGGCACATCGACGGGCTGCCTGCGGAACAGGCTGTCCCTCAGCGACTTACACGGCCATTCAGCGGCATTGGATACGGAAGACGTGACGGATGACGTCGGTGAAGCCGTGCGTCGTGTCGGTGATCGAGTACGTCTGCTCATAGTCGCCGCAAGGCACGCCGGCCGCGTTGATCGTCTCCTCGAGGTCGAACCCTGCCCCGGGTGCGAGGCTTCCTTGCGACGGGCCGCCGGCCGTGACCAGCAGCTCCGGCCCGGTGGCGCTCGTCCCCGGGCCCTGGATCCGATAGGCGATGCTGTCGGGGGCGGTCACGGGGGCCTCGACGGTCCGCACGGTGATGGGATTCGACAGCGGCCCGCCGGCCAGCCCCTCGTGCACCACCGTGCTCAGCGGGGTGACGAGCAGCTCAAAGGCCGGGATGTTCTGTGCGAAGTCCGCGACCGAGTCGTTGGTCGTGCTGGCCCCGTTCACCTGGATCACGCGCCAGCAGCCTCCGGAGACCTGGGAATACCGGGCGGAAACGACGGTCCGGGCCACGGTCTCGAGGACTTCGGCGTCCCGGTTGTAGAGCATTCCGCCCGAGCTCCACTGCAAGGGGTGGATGTTCTCCACCTGCGGGCCCGTGTAGTCGGGACTCGAGTAGCCGGCGAGCCGTCCCGCGATGTCCACCTTCGCCGCCAGACGATCGGGGTGCGAGATCATGGTGACGCGGTCGTGATGGCCGGCGTCCGCGCGGCCCTGGCCGCTGCGCCGGACTCGCGGAAAGCGGGCGCCCGCGTCGCGATCGAGCCGCAGCAGGAGGAAGTCCCTGGCGGGCGACACCGCCGGGTCGAAACCGTCGGCCACCACCTCGACCACCGAGTACACGTCGGCGGCGGGCACGCGCTCGAAGCTGGGCGCGACGCAGCGGCCGTTGGCGAGCCGATAGCGCAGACCGAAGATCGCGTACAGCGAAGGCGTGATGCCGCTGGTGCTGCCGTGCCAGGCGGTGAGGACGAGGTCCGGGCCGACCTGCACCGCCGAGCGGAAGGGGAGGCCGAACACCATCCGCTGGCCGTAGAAGCGGGAGTCGGTGCAGAGTGGCAAGCTGCCCGCCCCGACCGTGTAGACCTGGGTGGTGAGCCGGTACGTGTCGTCCCCGTTCCTCGAGACCGCGCCGGCGTCCACGAGCGCCACCTCGCTCTCGAGCAGCGCCGCGAGGTCGGCGTCCAGGTCCCCGCAGGCCTCCACCAGGTTCTTCACGGAGGACAGCGAATCGCTCCAGGCGGGAAGCCCCGGCCATAGCAATACCGCGACCAGCGCCGCCCGGCAGGCCCGCTCCCCCATGACTCTCACGAGAGTACGCCAATCTCGTTTCGAGCGTGTGACGCTGATCTCAAGCTGGCGCCTGGCCGGGCCGGGCTAACCCTTGGCGAAGAGGGTCAGGAACTGCTCGTCGGTCAGGCCGAAGTGCCCGGCCATGTGATGCTCGATGGCCGTGGCCAGGTTCATGGGCCGCCGGGGGATCGGGGGCTTGGGGTTGGACCAGACGAGACGAAGGTAGGGGGGAAAACGGGGCCCTTCGTCGGGGACTCCGCCCTCCATGCCTTCCATCGAGGCCCACGGTAACAGCACCGCGGGACATGCCGGGTCCATTCCCTTGACCGTGCGGTGCCGCGGGCCTACGATCCGGCCAGACAGGAGTTCCCGCGGGGGTCGAGGAGGCGCCATGAAGCGGTGGGGATGGCTGCTGGCTCTCGCCCTGGCCGTGCCGGCCGGGGCGGCGGAGAAGAAAGAAGACAAGAAGGACAAGGACAAGAAGAAGGCCGAGGCCGTCACCCCCGACGCGTTGCAGCAGCAGGCCGAGCAGAAGGCCGCCGCCGGCGACGTGGACGGCGCCGCCGACCTCTACCGGCAGGCCGCCGGCCTCACGGGATCCACCGGCGAGCCGATGCTGCGCCTGGGCCGCCTCTACGAGCAGAAGGCGCGCCTCGACGACGCCATGGACGCCTACAAGACCGCGTCCGCGACGCTCAGCGGGCCGATGAAGGGCGAGGCCCTGGGCCGCTTGGCGGCGCTCCAGGAGACGCGCGGCATCGCCGAGGCCGCCGCCACCGCCGACGCCGCGGCCGCCGCGGACCCCGCGGGGGCCTGGCCGAACATCGCGCTGGCGCGGGCCCGCGCCCGCCAAGGCAAGGGCGACGAGGCCGCTGAGCTGGCGGGCAAGGCGGAGGCCGCGGGAGGCGGCGCCGCCGCCTCCGCCGCGAAGGGGTACGCGCAGGAGGCGCGCGGCGACCTGGCCGCCGCCGAAGCAGCCTACCGGTCCGCGGTGGCCGCCGACGCCGGCAACGTCCCCGCGGTGGTGGGGCTGGCCCGCGTGCTCCGCAAGACGGACCGCGCCGCCGAGGCCGGGCCCATGCTCCAGAAGGTCATCGAGGCGGCGCCCGGCGCGGTCGAGGCCTACAAGGAATCGGCGCGCGTGAAGATCGCCATGAACCGGGCGGCGGATGCCGTGGGCGACGCGGCCACCGCGGCGGCGCTGGCCGAGAACGACACCGAGGCCCAGAAGCTCGTCCGCCAGGTGACGGTGGCGACGGCCCTGGACAACGTGGCCCGCGGCCAGGCGGAGCTGGCCGTCCAGGACCTGACGCAGTTGCGCGACAAGGAGCCGGATCAGGCGGAGGTGCGCGTGGGCCTGGCCCGGGCGCTCATCGCGCAGCGCAAGGCCGACGCCGCGCTCGTGGAGCTGCAGAAGGCGGTGGAGCTCGACCCCGCTTCGGCGGAGGCCCAGTACCGGCTCGGCTATGTGCGGCACGTCATGAAGCAGGACGCCGCGGGCGCGCTCGGTCCCTTGGAGAAGGCGGTGGCCGCCGACCCGGCGAACCTCGAGTACCGCACGGCGCTGGGCGCCGTCCTCTCGGACCTCAAGCAGTACGACCGCGCGGTGGCGGAGCTTGGGAAGGTCACCCAGACCGTGGGATACAGCCGCGCCGAGGGGTGGATCTACGGCAAGTACCTCGCGCGCACGAAGCCGTGGGACCTGTTTATGATGGTCGAGATTGGACTC
>DAINRN010000122.1:0-4097 GCA_036741815.1 Acidobacteriota bacterium | reverse complement strand
CGCGCCGAGGGGTGGATCTACCTCGGCGCCGCGCACCTCGGGGCCAAGCGCTACAAGGACGCCATCGCCGCCCTCGACAAGGCCACGGCCGCGGCGCCGGACAACGCGCAGGCCGAGGCCTACCTGGCCTGGAGCTACTTCGGCCTGAAGGACGCCCCGAGCTTCAAGAAGCACGCGGGCAAGGCCAAGACTCTGGGGCACAAGGAGCCGACGCTGCTCGCCTACCTCACGCGCATCGAGGCCGGGGAGGCCATCAAGTGAGAGCGGGGATCGCGAGACGCCGGCCCCTGCTCGCGGCGGCGCTGCTGCCCCTGATGCTCGCCGGCTGCAAGAAATCCAAGGACGAGCCGAAGGACCTGGGCGAGCAGATGCGGGACGTGGAGGTCGACACCCAGGTCATGCGCGATGCCCAGGCGGCGGTCAACGAGGTGATCCGCGCCTCAACCGACTGCGAGATCGCCAAGCCGGCGATCGCGGCGGCCAACATGAAGCTCGACGAGGCGGCCCGGAACATCCGCACCGCCGCCGGCAACAACAGCCTCAATACCATGCGCAAGCAGGTGCAGACCGCGCAGGACCTCTGCCCGTGACGGATTCCTGGACCATGGCGGGGGACTACCGTTTCGAGGACGACCTCTCGCTGGCCGCGACGATCCCCGCGGCCTGGTATCGCGACCCCGCGGTGCTCCAGCTCGAGCACGACCGCGTCTTCGCGCGCACGTGGCAGCTGGTGGGCCACGCCGACCAGGTGCGCCTGCCCGGCGACTACTTCACGTGCACGGTGGCGGACGAGCCGATCGTGGTCTGCCGCGGCGAGGACGGCACCGTGCGCGCCTTTTCCTCGGTGTGCCGGCACCGGGGGGGGCCGGTGGCGCAGGGCGTGGGCCACCGCAAGTCACTGCAGTGCGCCTACCACGGCTGGACGTACGCGCTCGACGGGCGGCTCCTCACCACGCCCGAGTTCGACCGGGTGCAGCGCTTCGACAAGGGGCAGGTCTGCCTGCCCCAGTTCCGCACGGAGGCCTGGGGACCGTTCGTCTTCGTGAACCTGGATCCCGCGGCCCCGGCGCTGGCCGACATCGTCGGGTCCCTCCCGGAGGAGACCCGCCGCCTGCCCCTCGACCACATGAGCCTCTACAAGCGCGTCGACTACGAGGTCGCGTGCAACTGGAAGGTGTACGTCGACAACTTCCTTGAGGGGTACCACATCCCGATGGTGCACCCCGGGTTGTTCCGCGAGCTGGACTACGCCGCCTACCGCGTGGAGACGCGGCCGTTCCACTCCAGGCAGCACGCCCCCATCCGGCAACGCGTGGAGGAGTCGCTCTACCACCGCAACCTCGAGCCGCACGAGCGACCGGAGGCGCTGTATTACTGGGTCTTCCCCAACGTCATGCTCAACCTCTACCCGGACAACCTCCAGGTCAACGTGATCCTCCCCCTGTCCGCGGAGCGCACCGTCACCCGCTTCGAGTGGTTCGTCCTCGACCCCGAGAGCCCGGGGGTGGCGGAGGAGTTCGCCAAGAGCTTCGCCTTCAGCGACCAGGTGCAGAAGGAGGACATCGGGATCTGCGAGGCGGTGCAGAAGAACCTCCGCTCGCGCACCTACGACCAGGGGAGGTACTCCGTCCTCCGGGAGAACGGAGTGCATCACTTCCACGGCCTGCTCGCGCGTTTCCTGGGCGTGCCGCCGGCGTAACGGCCCGGCCCGAGTCCCTACATCGTCACGTGGAGGCCGACGAGGCGGACGTGCGCAAGCTGGAGGACGCGCCGGATCCCATGAGCACGACGTAGACCACGAACGCCACCGCGAAGCCCACGAACCAGGCGTAGTCGTAGAGCGGCTTCAAGGGGGGGAACACGAGCCCGCCCCAGGCCAGGGCGCAGCCCAGGAGGGTCGCGATGACGGCCCCGAGGTTCCAGCCGCCGCGGTAGCGATACGCACCCTCCGTCAGGTAGAGGTCTTCGAGGCGCAGGGTCTTGCGGCGCACGACCCAGTAGTCCGCGATCAGCACGCCGGCGATCGACCCCAGGCCGCCGGAGTAGCCGAGCAGCCACGTGAAGATGTAGCCCGACGGGTCGGCCAGCAGCTTCCACGGCTGCATGACCAGGCCCAGGATGCCGGTGATGAGGCCGCCGGTGCTGAAGCGGATGTGGCGCGGGAAGGCGTTGGCGAAGTCGTTGGCGGGCGAGACCACGTTGGCCGCGATGTTGACGGCCAGCGTCGCGACCACCGCCGTGAACATCGAGACCGCCACCACCACGGGGCTCGTGAACTTCCCGACGAGCTTCACCGGGTCCCAGATGGCCTCGCCGTAGATGATGACGGTCGCGCTCGTGATCATCACGCCCATGGCCGCGAAGACCGACATCGTCGTGGGCAAGGCCACCACCTGGCCAAAAGCCTGCTCCCGCTGGCTGCGGCCGAAGCGCGTGAAGTCGGGCATGTTGAGGGAGAGCGTCGCCCAGTAGCCGATCATCGCCGTGAGCGACGGGATGAAGACGGGCAGGAACTCGCCGAGCGAGTTCAGCCGCCCTGGCTGGCTCAGCAGCGGGCCCAACCCGTTCGCCTTGTCCACGGCCCAGACGAGGAGGACCGTGGTCATGACCAGCACGAAGGGCGCGGCCCAGTTCTCGACCAGGCGCAGCAGGTCCATGCCCTTGTAGATGATGAAGATGTTGATCCCCCAGAAGAGCAGGAACGACAGCCACTCGGTGGTGGTGTGGCCGCCGAAGCCCGGTCCGAGGAGCGTGGGCCAGCCGCGGTAGAGGCTCGTGAAGAGCGTGTGCAGCGCCTCGCCGCCGATCCAGGACTGGATCCCGAACCAGCCGCAGGCCACCAGCGCGCGCATGAGAGCCGGCATGTTGGATCCGATCGTCCCGTAGGCCCCGCGCGCGAAGACCGGGAACGGGATGCCGTACTTGGTGCCCGGGTGCGAGTTCAAGAGGATGGGTGTGAGGACGATCACGTTGCCGAGCAGGATCGTGATCAGCGCCTGCCACCAGTTCATGCCCGTGGCCATGAGGCCGGAGGCCAGCATGTACGTGGGGATGCAGTGGGCCATGCTGATCCACAAGGCGGCGTAGTTGTAGGTGGTCCAGTTGCGCCGGCTCACCGGCACCGGGGCCAGGTCGTGGTTGTAGATCGGGCTCTTCTCGATGCGCGAGGTGTCAACGAGCTCCACGCGCCCGTCGGCGTGGTGCCGCTCGTTCCCGGTGGTCGTGGCCGGCGGTGGAGTGCCGGACGGAGGGCTCATCCGACGAGCGGCCGCCCCGGCTGCCGCTTCACGAACTGGCCTCGGCCCTTCTTTCCCTTGAACTGGCCGTGGTCCACGATCACCTCGCCGCGGGAGAGGACCACAGCGGGGCCGCCCTTCACCTTCCGCCCCTCGTAGGGGTTGTAGTCCACCTTCATGTGGAGGCCCTTGGCCGCAAGCGTCGTCTCCTTCTCGGGGTCGAACAGGATCATGTCGCCGTCGGATCCCACCGCGATCGTGCCCTTGCGCGGCCACAGGCCGAACATCTTGGCCGGGTTGGTCGAGACGATCTCGACGAACCGGTGCATGTCGATCTTGCCCGTGCGCACGCCCCCGTCCCACACCAGCATCAGCCGGGTCTCGATCCCCGGCGCCCCGTTCGGGATCTTCGAGAAGTCGTCCTTGCCGATCTGCTTCTGCGGCGGCTCGTTCATGCAGAACGGGCAGTGGTCCGTGGACACGACCTGCAGGTCGTTCTTGGCCAGCCCCTTCCACAGGGCCTCCTGGTTCCACTTCTCGCGCAGGGGCGGGGACATCACGTAGCCCGCGCCCTCGAAGCCCGGCCTCTCGTAGTCGTCATAGGAGAGGAAGAGGTACTGCGGGCAGGTCTCGGCGTAGGCGGGCAGGCCCATGTCCCGCGCCTGCTTGATCTTCTCCAGGGCGTCTGAGCAGGAGAGGTGGACGATGTAGATGGGCACGCCCGCCATCTCCGCCAGCGCGATGGCGCGGCCGGTGGCCTCGCCTTCCGCGCGCGTGGGCCGCGTCAGCGCGTGGTACTTGGGGGCGGTCTGGCCCTTGCGGAGCGCCTCCTTGACCAGGGTGTCGATCACGCCGCCGTTC
>DAINRN010000121.1:5499-8698 GCA_036741815.1 Acidobacteriota bacterium | reverse complement strand
CGACGCCACCAACTATTTCTACGACGAGCTCGTCCGGATCCTCGCGGGCGGAGACGCGAGCGCCCTCGGACCGATGTAGTCTGGTTCCTGGGGGCGTGTCCGGCTCGCCAGAGCGCGGCCCCCGGGAGGATCAGACATCCGCCATTTGAAGACGGTCAGCGCGCGCTCGCCCGCCGCCGCGGCCGCGTGGATCGCGGTCTCGCTCCTGGCCGCGGTGTCGCCGGGCTACGCGGCCACCTCCGGGGGCTTCTGGCTGGAAGCAGCGCCCACGGACGCCGCCGAGACGCAGCTCAGGGCCAGCCTTGGCGCGGCCGTCAAAGCCGATCCCGTCCCCGCCCTCGAAGCCCTCCAAGCCGTGTCGACCACCCATCCCGGCACGGTCGGATCCGGTCTCGCCCAGCTGGCCGCCGGCCTCGCGCTTCTCGACGCCGACCGCGACGCCGAAGCCGTGCCTTTCCTGCTTCACGCCGACCTGCAGCGCACCGCGCTCAAGGACCGGGCCGCGTTCGGCCTGGCCCGCGCGCACGAGGCGGCGAAGAAGGACGAGGCGGCCGGGCAGGCGTTCCTGCGCGCCGCGGACACCGAGCCCCAGGGCCCGCTCTTCTGCCCGGCCCTGTTCCGCGCGGCCGACGCGCTCTCGCGGGCCGGCCAGCCGGCGCCCGCGGTGGCCGCCTTGCAGCGCGCGCTCACGGGCTGCCCCGGCCAGCAGCCGCGCGCGCTCCTCCGGCTGGGCCAGATCCTCGAGGCCGGAGACAAGAAGGCCGCGGCCGAGGCCTATGACCGCCTGGAGCGCGAGTACCCGGGTTCGGTCGAGGCGGACGACGCGGCCAAGGCGCTGCGCGCGCTGTCCGCGTTCCGGCCTCCGATCACCGCCCAGGAGCAGGCGAGCCGGGCGTTCAGGCGCGCGGTGGCCGTGGCCGAGGCGGGCCGCAACGCGGCGGCCATCCCCCTGCTGCGCGCGCTCACGCCGAAGGCCATGCCCGCGGCGGACGCGGACCTGGTGCGCGTGAGGCTGGCCACCGCGCTCCTGGCCGGCGGAAAGGCCAAGGACGCGCAGGCCGCGCTCGCCGTCGTGTCCGCGTCCTCGCCGGCGGCCGCCGAGGCCGCCTACCTGCTGGCGAAGATCCAGGCGCAGAAGCAGAAGAAGCCCACCGCCTACGAGGGCGTGGTCAAGAGCTTCCCCGGCACGCCCTGGGCCGAGGAGGCCCTGGCCACCCTGGCCCTGTACTACCAGCGCGACGGCCGCGACGACCCCGCGCTGCCCTACTACCAGCGGCTCGCGAAGGAGCACCCGCTCGGCCGCTACGCGGACCGGGCCATCTGGTGGGTGGCGTGGGCCGACTACCGGCGAGGGCGGTACGAGGAGGCGGCGACCGCGCTGGAGCAGGCGGCGCGGCGGCGGCCCCTCACCTCGTTCACGCCCGCGTACCTCTACTGGGCGGGCATGGCGCGGGCGAAGCTGGGCCAGAACCCGCGCGCGGCGTCTCTCCTCGAGGAGACGGTGCAGCGCTTCAAGAACCAGTACCACGGCCTCCTCGCCAAGGAGGCCCTGGACGCCCTGCCCGGGGGCGGATCGGCCGCCCCGCCCGCCGTGATGATCGCCGTCCCCGGCGACCCGCGGAAGGAGATCCCGGAGAAGCCCCTGGCGCGCATCCGCCAGCTCCTCCTCATCGACCGCTTCGACGAGGCGCTGACCGAGCTGCAGGCCCTGAGCCCGTCGCCGCTCGTGCAGGGCACCATCGCCTGGGTGGAGTGGAAGCGGGGCCGGCTGCGTCCCGCCATCACGGCCATGAAGCGGGCCTACCCCTATTGGGCGGGCGCCGCCGGCGACCGCCTGCCGGACTCCGTGTGGCGGATCCTCTATCCCCTCGACTTCGGCGACATGCTCCAGGCCCACGCGAGCAAGCAGGACCTCGATCCCGCCCTGGTGGCCGCGGTGGTCCTGCAGGAATCCACGTTCGACGCGGCCGCCGTGAGCAGCGCGGGCGCGCGAGGCCTCATGCAGGTCATGCTGCGCACCGGGCGGCAGGTCTCGCGCAACCTCGGACAGAAGCCGAGGCTGCAGAAGAACGCGCTTCACGACGCGGAGACCAGCCTCAAGCTGGGGACGGCCTACCTGCGCCAGCTCCTGAACCGCTTCGGCGGGCGCGTGGAGCGGGCGCTGGCGGCGTACAATGCGGGTCCGCACCGGGTGGCGACCTGGACCGCCGCCCGGCCCCAGATGTCGGCGGAGGAGTTCGTGGACAGCATCCCGTTCGTGGAGACGCGCGGCTACGTGATGATCATCATGGCCGCGCGCGAGCATTACCGACGGCTGTACGCGTTCGCCCCGCGCCCGCAGACCGCATCCGCGGGGGCGGAGGCGCCTTGAGCTTCCGCATCGGGGACTTCAAGCGCCAGATCGATCCCGCGTTGCTGAAGCGCGAAGGGAGGACCATGCGGAGCGACGGCCGCGCCGCCGACCAGATCCGGCCCGTCACCATCCAGCCGAGGTACAGCAAGCACGCCGAGGGCTCGGCCCTGATCGAGGTGGGCGACACCCGCGTGATCTGCACGGTCAGCGTCGAGGACCGCGTGCCTCCGTTCCTGAAGGGCCAGGGCGAGGGCTGGATCACTTCGGAGTACGGCATGCTGCCGCGCGCCACCTCCACGCGCACGCAGCGCGAGGCCTCGAAGGGCCGGCCCTCGGGCCGCACCCACGAGATCCAGCGGCTGATCGGGCGCTCGCTGCGCACGGTGGTGGACCTGAAGGCCCTGGGCGAGAAGACGCTCTGGATCGACTGCGACGTGCTGCAGGCCGACGGCGGCACGCGCACCGCCGCCATCACCGGGTCCTTTGTGGCCCTGGTCGAGGCCCTGCGCCACATGAAGAGGCAGGGCGCCTTCATCGAGCTGCCCCTGCTCGATTTCGTGGCCGCCACCTCCGTGGGCAAGGTGGGCAGCGAGATCCTCCTCGACCTGAACTACGAGGAGGACTCGAAGGCCGCGGTGGACATGAACATCGTGAAGACCGGGGCCGGCCAGTTCGTGGAGATCCAGGGCACGGCCGAAGACGCGCCCTTCAGCGAGGAGGAGCTCGCCGCGCTGATGGCCGCTGCCGACAAGGGCATCAAGGAGCTGATCGCCATACAGCGCACGGTCCTCGGCGAAGTCCCGCTCAAGAAGCCGAAGCCCAAGGCCTGACCCCGACCCGCTGCTC
>DAINRN010000121.1:4437-5489 GCA_036741815.1 Acidobacteriota bacterium | reverse complement strand
ATGCCGGCAGGCCGGTGAGGAACTCGCGCAGCCGCGCGAAGGCCTGCCCGCGATGGCTGACACGGGCCTTCTGCTCGGGCGGGACCTCGCCGAAGGTCCGGCCGAACGGCGGATAGAAGAAGAGCGGATCGTAGCCGAAGCCGTTCGCCCCGCGGGGCGCCTCGGCGATTCGTCCCTCCACCGACGCTTCGGTCTGGAACAGGAGATCGTCACCGCGGGCCACGGCTACGGCACTCGTGAAGCGCGCCCCGCGTTCTTCCCCGGGCACGCCGCTCAGCTTCTCGAGCAGGAGGCGGTTGCGGTCGGCGTCGGTGGCGCCTTCCCCACCGAAGCGGCTGGAGTAGAGGCCGGGACCACCGTCCAGGGCATCGACCGAGAGCCCGGAATCGTCGGCCACGGTGAGGCGGCCCGAGCGCCGCGCATAGTGCCGCGCCTTGAGAATGGCGTTCTCGATGAAGCTCTTGCCCGTCTCCTCCGGCGCCTCGCGGATCCCGAGGTCGCCCGGGCTCAAGACGCGGAACGGTAGGCCGGCCACCAGCTCCTTCATCTCCGCCAGCTTTCCGGGGTTCTGGCTGGCGAGCAGCAGGTCGGTCTCGGCCATTCCCGCATGTTACGACGCGGAGCGCAGATAAAGGACCTCGCACACGCCCGCCGGCCTGTAGCCGAGTCGGACCGCCAACCTCTGCGACACGGGGTTGGACGCGCTCCATCGGGGCGCGAGACCCCGCGCCAGGCACTCGCGCAGCAACCTGGCGGCGGTGGCCGCCGCGAGCCCGCGGCCCCGGAAGGCGGGGCGCGTGGAGATCGCCACCTCGACCGATCGCGAGGAGCGGGTATAGGAGGTCGCGGCGCATGCGAGCCGACCGTTCTGGACCGCGCCGAAGCCCAGTCCGTCATCCAGGAACTGCTGCGCGCCGCCGAAGACCTGGAGCGCGTGCGGCTCGAGGTCCGCGTCGAGCTGGAGCGTGAGATCGGCGTCCAGGGCCTGCAGGCTGAAACCCGCCGGCAGCGTCGATTCCATCCGCGTCAAAGGCCGCGATGGCGACGACTCC
>DAINRN010000121.1:0-4427 GCA_036741815.1 Acidobacteriota bacterium | reverse complement strand
TAGTCCTCGGCGCGAAGCGGCGACGGTCCGTTCGATGCGTCGCCGCCGAAGATCTCATAGCAGCCGACACTGAGCCGGGCGGCGTCGGCCGCCACGGTCGCGTGACCCAGACGGCCCTCCAGGACGGCCTCGATCACGGCCCCCAGCTCGACGCGTCCCCCGAAGAAGGATTGGAGCCCCGCCCCGGTCATAGCGCGTCGCCCCTCCGGCGCGCGTTCTACCGGGCCGCGCCTTCCGCCACGCTGTCGGTGGCGACCACGCGGTCGTTCAGCGGCTGCACTGGTCGGTTGTTGGGCTCGACGATCGACGTGAAGGCGGCGATCTGCGCTGCCGAGAGCTGGATGGGCGTCGTCATCACCAGCCACTTCACGCCTTCGGAGCAAGGCGGCGTCGTGAGCGACCCGTCGTAACGGTAGGCGGTCCGCGCCTTCGGGAGCAGGTCGTCCACGTTCACCTTGACGTGCTCGAGGTGGCTCTCCGCTCCCGCCGCCTTCGGCAGGTTCGACCAGACGGGTTCGAAGGCGGCGTTGGCCTTGCCCTCCTCGATGAGGACGCCCACCACGGCGAGGCCTCCCGCGGCTGATTTGTGGACGAGGTGCATCTCCATCGGCGAGTGCTTGCCGTTGACGGTGTGCTCGCTCGGGGCGTGGAAGTGGTACTGCGCCAGCTCGTAGCTTGTGCCGCCCACCACGAGGGTCTCGCCCGGCGTGTAGCGGACCTCGATGGTGTGACCGTTGTTGACGGAGTCAGCCACGTGCTCGGTGTGCGCGATGCGCAGCTCGGCCGGGCCGAAGGCGGACCGCACCGCCGGCAGCGACGCCGGAGAGGTCTTGCCGATATCGATCGGCGACTGGCTCCGGCCGCTCGAACAGGTCGCGAACTCGGGACGGAGCTTGCCCCAGGAGGCTGGGCCCGCGGCCCCTTCATAGCCCCAGTGGTGTCCGTCGGCCGGGTGCTCCCCGGGGCCGGCTGTGACCGGAGCGGTCCAGATGACAGTGCCCAGGGCCAGCATCGCCGACCAGATCAGCGCCGAGACCATGCCGACACGACGTTGAACAAGACTCATTGACGCCTCCATCAGGTCACGCTGCTCGGTGGCCTCTCTCACTTCAGCTTCACGCTGGGAACCGGGAAGGTCGCCGCCACGACCAGGGTCTGGCCCTGCGTTTTGGTCCGTGCGCCCGTTTCCCAGAAATAGCGGACGTTGACCAGGGCGAAGAGCTTCGACTTGGTCGCGATCGGCAGCGTCACGTCCGGCCCGAAGCCGAACACCTTGTGCTTGTTGGGGAAGTCCACGCCGAGCTCGTCTCCGCCGGGCAATACGAACTCCCTCAGCCTGTCCTCGGTGAGCTTCCACTGGGCGTAGTACCCCGCCCCGATGATCAGCCCCCCTCCGAGGAACGACTTGCCCAGGCCGCCTTCGAGCGTGAGGATCTGCCCGACCTTGACGTCGCTGTCCTCCTTCTTGCCATGGAGCTCCCAGAAGGCGGTGGTGGCGAGGCTGACGGTCTTCTTCTCGTCGAAGTAGACGGTCGCCCCCAGGAAGGGCTCGTACGTCCACATGCCCTTGCCAAGGTTGTCGTTGGCGCCCTGTTCATAACGGCCCGTAGGGATGTAGAGCTGAAGCCCGGCGGCGACGTCCGCAAGCTCCGTGTGCCAGCCCAGGTCGAGCGGGCGGAAGAGCGTGTCGGAAAGGCCCGTGTCGCTCTTCGTGCCGATCTGGAAGGCCGGGGCCTCCAGCGACGCGTTGGCGAAGGGAAGGACCACCATCGCGCCGTAGTTGGCACCCAGGACCTTGGCCTTGCTGACATACCAGAACAACGGAGCGGCGGCACTGACGCCGATGCTGCTCGGAGAGTTCTGAGCGAGGCGGACCGTGTTTCCGTCAGCGTCCTTGATGGTATCGGTGCCGTAGTGGAGATAGAAGAGCGCGGCGTAAAAGCCAGGCTCGGGCTGGGAACCGGACTTCACGCCGAAGTCACCCAGGGTGTGAGTGCCGTTCAGCTGCGCCTGGGCCGGCACGGCCGGCAGCAGCGTCAGCGTGAGCGCCGCGCCAAGCGACGTCAGCAGTCTCATCTCATGCATCCTGCCTGCGGAGTCAGAACAGCACCTGCATGACCCGTGTCACCAGCTCCTCGGGCGAGAAGATCGTCAGCAGCAGAGGCAGGAGGGGCGCGGCCGCTCCGGCGGCGAGCCTCGTCACGTCCTTCAAGCCGAACGGCACGAGGCGCATCTCCTGCACGACGCTGTAGCTGTTCCCGAGGTCCGCCAGTGACTGGATGTCGCCGCTGCCCATGAGCTGGTCATCCCCCGACGCGCGGTCCTGCATCCACTTCTCCTCGAACTCCCCGACGTATCGGCTGGCCAGCCTGCCATATTGGCGCAAACCCTGCCGCTTCGAGAACGCCAGCTTCGGCGTGAAAACAGCCAGCGGGCTCAACACGATCGCGACGAAGAAAGCCAGGAAGGACGCGACCTGCACCTTGAAGGACATCAGGTTCTGTCCGGCGTAGAGGATCTGGCTGGCGATCAGCGCGGACAGCAGGGCGCCCTGGGCGAAGAGGATCGGCGCGAAGGCATGGGTGCCCCTGCCGAGGAAGCTGAGCCCCGCGGCCCGGTCCGGGTGGATGGCGACGAGACGGAGACTCAACCTGGAGACGCGCCAGAGGAACCAGAACCAGAGGAAGAAGCGAAAGTACCAGCGCAGCAGGACGAACTGGAACAGGGGGACGCTGACGAAGGCATTCCAGAGCCCGGCAGGCGTGAGATGCACCCCCGTCCCATCAGGGATCGCATACCAGCTCGCGGCGCCGAGGGCGATTTGGTGTCTCCAGATCCAGAGACCTCCCGTGTACACCAACACGAGCAACGCAACCTCCGCGACCACCGAGTTGCGCAGCCGCAAGGTGGAGCGGATGGCCTCCTGGAACCTCGGCATGTCTTCGGGAACGACGATGCGCCGTTCCAGGAACTGTGCCACCACGGGACGCATGCGAAGGTGCACGACCATCTCCGCGGCGATCAGGATGGGCAGCGCGATCAGAAAGCGGACGTGCGTCTCGATGTCGTAGAGGAACGGGATCGCGATCGCGCCGCCCAACGCCTGGCCTGCGAGCGCCGACAACACCAGGAGCGGCACCCAGGCGATGCCCGCGAGGACGACCATTCGCCGACGCACAAGCTCCAGCGCGTTTCCGGACAGATGCGCCCGCCGGAACAACTGGAAGAGCGGGCCACCGAGCACCAGGGAGAAGTCGGGGTGCTCTTCCCGCGTGAAGGCTTCGGTCGTGGCGTCCTCGGTCGAGTTGCGTGTCATGAACGGGCAAAAAAGAAACCTGGCCGCCAGGCGGAACCGTCGGCGCCGCGACCGGGCTGGACACGGTCGGGCCGGCGGCGCCACTATGGACCGCCGAAGGCGGCGGCGGCCATTGGACCAAAGGCCAATGGACAACGAGCGAAACGAGAGCGTCGGAGGACGGAGGTGCAACGGGTGAAGTTCGGCGGGCACACACGTTGATCCGACGCTGGCTGCGCGAGCCGCTGGTGCACTTCCTCGCGGTCGGCGCGCTTCTGTTCCTGGCCTCGCAGTGGCGGGGCGGTGGCGCGTCCAACCGGATCGTGATCACGTCCGGGCAGATCGACTCGCTCATCGCCGGATTCACCCGGACCTGGCAGCGGGCGCCCACCGAGGTCGAGCTCAAAGGCCTCGTGGACGATCACGTGCGCAACGAGCTCGCCGCCCGCGAAGCGGTGGCGATGGGCCTGGACCGGGACGACGCCGTCATTCGCCGCCGCCTCCAGCAGAAGCTCGAGTTCCTCGTCGAGGACAGCGTCGACACGGCGCCCATGACCGACCGGGAGCTCCAGGCCTGGCTGGAACGTCACCCGGAGCAGTTCCGGATCGAGCCCGAGGTGGCGTTTCGCCAGGTCTACCTGAGCCCGGAACGCCGCGGCGAGTCCGTCGAGGGCGACGCGAAGAGGCTCCTCGCCAGGCTGTCCGCCGGGAGCGGCGATGTGCCCGCCGACGTCGGCGATCCTTCGATGCTGCCGGCCGACGTGGAGATCTCCACACGCCGCGACATCGCGAGCCAGTTCGGCGATAGCTTCGCCGACCAGGTGGTGGCCATCGAGCCCGGTCGCTGGGCAGGACCCGTCCGGTCGTCCTACGGACTGCACCTCGTCTTCGTGCGGAGGCGCCGGGAGGGCCGCCTGCCGGCGCTCGCCGAGGTCCGCGCGGCCGTCGAGCGCGAGGCCGTGTCGGCGCAACGCCGGCAACGAATCGACGAGATGTACGAGGAGATGCTCTCGCGCTACAAGGTGGTGGTGGACCGGCGCCGCCCGGGGTCGCAGGACGCCCAGGCGGCGGGCGCGGCGCCGCCGTCCGGGCGATGAAGCGGCCGCGCGCGATCCTCGCTCTTCTCCTGCTG
>DAINRN010000120.1:4112-8737 GCA_036741815.1 Acidobacteriota bacterium | reverse complement strand
GGGGGTCCAAGGGGTGCGGCGCAGCGTCCCTTGCTCCATTGCAAGAGCGGCGAGCGGAGCGGGACTCACTCCCGCGGAGCGAGCGGGGGTCCAAGGGGGTGCGACGCCGCCCTCAAGGCTCTCGATCCCCGCGCTCGATAGCCAGAACGGCGAGCGGAGCGGGGTTCATCCCGCGAAGCGAGCGGGGGTCCAAGGGGGCGCGACGCAGCGCCCCCTTGCTAAGATGACGACGCTTTCGCCTCGGGGCTGGTGATGGGCTCGAAGGTGACGGTGGTCGCGCGCGCGCGCTCCGCGGCCTCCTGCATCTTCTTATAGATGAGGAGCTGCGCCCGCAGCGGCTCCTCCCCGCGCAGGGCCTTGCGCCGCCTGTAGTTCCCCTCCGCGGTGAGGCGGCGCGCCTTCACGTTGTCCAGGAACATGGTGTCCATCACCTCGAGCACCTTGCCCCGCAGCGCGGGGGGGACAGGGAACAGAAGCTCGATCCGCCGGTCCAGGTTGCGGGGCATCCAGTCCGCGCTGGAGAGGTAGACCTCCTCGTCGCCGCCGTTCCGGAAGTGGTAGACGCGGGAGTGCTCGAGGAAGCGGTCCACGATGGAGACCACCTCGATCGTCTCGCTCACGCCTTTGACCCCGGGGCGCAGGCAACAGGTGCCCCGCACGTTCAGCCGGATCTTCACCCCCGCCCTCGAGGCGTCGTAGAGGGCGCGGATCATCTCCTCGTCCACGAGGGCATTCATCTTGGCGCGGATCTCCGCCGCCTGGCCGGACTCCGCGCGGCGCCGCTCGCGCTCGATGAGCTTCAGGAACCGGTCCCGGAGGTTGGTGGGGGCCATGACCAGCCTCTTCATCCGCGGCGGGTCGGAATAGCCGGAGAGGGCGTTGAAGAAGGCCGAGGCGTCCTCGCCCACGGCGGGGTCGGAGGTCATGAGGCCGAAGTCCGTGTAGACCCGCGCCGTGCGGTCGTTGTAGTTGCCGGTGCCGAGGTGGACGTAGCGCTGGATGCCGTGGGCCTCCCGGCGCACCACCAGGCAGATCTTGGAGTGGGTCTTGTAGCCGCGGATGCCGAAGATCACGTGGGCCCCCGCCTCTTCCAGACTCCGGGCCCAGCGGATATTGGACTGCTCGTCGAACCGTGCCATCAGCTCCACGATGACCGTCACCTGCTTGCCCTTCTCCGCGGCCCGGGCCAGGGCTTGCACGAGCGGCGACTCGCCGCTCGTGCGGTAGAGCGTCTGCTTGATGGCCAGCACGTCGGGGTCGTCCGCGGCCGCGGAGACGAAGGACACCACGGGCTCGAACGACTCGTAGGGGTGGTGGAGCAGTATGTCGCGCTGGTCCAGGATCGAGAAGATCCCCTGCGGCTCTCCGATGACCACGGTGTTGACGGGCTTCCAGGCCGGCTCCCGCAGCTCTTCCAGCGCGGGCAGCTCCACGAGCTGGAAAAAGGCGCGCAGGTCGAGGGGGGCGCGCGTCCGGTAGATGTCCAGGCCCGTCACCTGCAGCCGCCGGGCCAGGACCTTGAGCAGGTCCTCCCCCACGCCGGCCTCTACCTGGAGGCGTATCACCTGGCTGCGGCGCCGCTTCAGCAGCTCGTCCTCGATGGCCTCCACGTAATCGCCGCCGCCCTCGTCGTCCAGGTCGAGGGCCGCGTCGCGCGAGACGCGGAAGACGGCCGACTCCATCACCTGCTGTCCGGGGAATAGCGCGGGCAGCTCCGAGCGCACCAGCTCCTCGAGGAGCACGTAGGTGGTCCCCTCGCCGCCCACCGGCCGCACGAGGCGCTGGAGGCCGGGGACCTGCACCACCGCCAGGCGGGGCTCGCTGTCGCCCTCGGCGGGCGCCAGGAGCACGGCCAGGTTCAGGCTCAGGCTGGAGAGCTTGGGGAAGGGGCGGGACAGGTCGATGGCCAGCGGCGTGAGCGCGGGCAGGACCTCCGCCGTGAAGTAGCGGCTGAGGTAGGCCCGCTGCACGGGGTCGAGGGTGGCCATGGCCGTGATCTGGATCCCGTGCTGGCCCAGGGCGGGCAGGATCTCGTCCACCAGCGTCTTGTCCAGCCGCTCCACCATCTCGTGCGCCCGCTCGGAGATGGCCTTGAGCTGCTGGCGGGGGCTGAGGCCGGCCAGGTCGGGCGCGCTCTCTCCCTCCTCCACGGCGTCCTTCAGTCCCGCCACCCGCACCATGAAGAACTCGTCCATGTTGCTGGAGGTGATGATGGCGAACTTCAGCCGCTCCAGGAGCGGCACCGTGGGATCGGTGGCCTCCTCCAGCACCCGGCCGTTGAACTCCAGCCAGGACAGCTCGCGGTTGATGAACAGCTCCGGCTCACGCCGCCGGCGGATGCGCGGGCGAGGGGGCGCGCTCAGGCCCACGCGCGCACCGCCGCCTCGCGGAAGGTCAGCCGCCGGCCGAAGACCTCGGTCATGAAGTCCGAGCGCGCGGTGGCCGCCAGCCGCTCCATGGTCATGTCCCCCGCCCCGTCCACCTCGAGGATCCAGTCCGTCTCCTCGCGCAGCACCCGGACGTCCTTGACCTTCTGCAGGTGGTCCGCGTCGAGGGCGTTGGCCAGGCGCAGGAGGGCGCCCATCTTGTTGACCTCCACGCGCGTCTCGCGGTCCAGGGCCATGTAGGGCAGGTGCGACTTCTGCGGGCTGGCCCGCCGATGGTACCGGGCGACGTTGCCCACCACCGCCATGTCGTCCTGGGAGAGGCCGAACACCTCGGATACCGAAAGCAGGTACTGCGTGTGCTTGTGGTGGCCGCGCAGGTTGACGTAGTTGCCGATGTCGTGGAGGAGCGCCGCCACCTCGAGCAGGATGCGGTGGCGGTCGGTCAGCCCGTGCTCGGCGCGCAGCTCGTCGAAGAGCCGCACCGCCAGCTGGGCCACCTTCTTGGCGTGGGGCGCGTCGTAGCGGTACTTCTCACCCAGGGCGGCGGCGCTGGCCAGGACCTGACCCGAGAAGTCCGCGATCCCCCGGGCGTCCTCGACCTGCGACATGTCGAGGAGGAGGCCGTCGCGCAAGGACACCTCCGGCACCGTCACCTCGTTGGCCGAGGTCTCGAGCAGGAGCTCCCGGTAGGCGAGCAGTGCGGGTACCAGCGTCTCCGCCTCCGCCTGCGGCAGGTGGTAGCGCTCGACCACCTGGTCCGCGTCGAAGGCCGTGACCTGGTCGCACAGGGCCAGGAACGGCTCCTTGGGCAGCACGCGCGGCTCCTTGCTCACCGCCTTTCCCCCAAGGAGCAGCTCCGCGGCGAAGCGCATGTCCCCGCCCAGCGCGATGAAGTGCTGGGCCTCGCGCAGGGGCATGTCCCGGCGCATGTCGTCCACCACGTTGTGGATGTGGCGGCGCAGGAGGCGCATCCCCTGCTCGTGGCTCCCCTGCCAGTTGGAGAGGATCTGGCGCAGCCGGATGGACCCGATGGCGTAGGTGCCGGAGCGGATGGGCTGTCCTTTGCGCAGGAACGAGACGTCCACGCTGCCGCCGCCCACCTCCACGAGCAGGGCGTCCCCCGAGCCCAGGGCGGCGTGGTCGCGCAGGGTCTCCCGGACCGCGACGTAGGTCAGCCGGTTCTCCTCGGACCCATCGATGACCTCCACGTCCAGGCCCGTGCGCAGCCGCACGCGGTCGAGGAACGCGTCGCTGTTCTGGGCCTCGCGCACCGCGCTGGTGGCCACGGCGCGGTAGCGCACCACGCCGTAGTCGTCCATGATCCGGCGGAACCCCTCCAGGGCCTTGAGCGTGGCCTCGATGGTGGCGGCGCCGATCTTGCCGTGGGTGAACGTGTCCTTGCCCAGGAGGACGCCGCGGCTGGCCTCCTCGAGGATGCGGACCGGCTCCCCGGGGTTGGCCTCGGCCACCACCAGCCGGATCGCGCTGGCCCCCATGTCCACGACCCCCATGGGGCGCGTCTCGCGCGGCGGCGGGGGTGGCGGCGGGGGCTCCGTGGGCCGGGGCTTGCGGGGCAGGGTCCTCTTGCGGGGGGCAGCCATGGTGATCCTTCCACCGGCATTGTAACCGCCGACTTGAGATATCTTGGCGACAGGGGCGCCTGCCCATGCTAGCCTGTGCGGCCCCGACGAGGCACCTTGACCCCCTCGAAGACCCTCATCGACCGCACCACGCCCCTGCTGCGCGAGCGGATGCGCCGCGTCTTCCAGCACCTGCCGAAGGCCCTGGCCGGCGACGAGGAGGCCATCCACCAGATGCGGGTCTCGGGCCGGCGGCTACGGGTGGCGTTGCCGCTGCTGGCCCGCAAGCCGGGAGGCCGGAGGGTCCGGCGGGCGCTGGCCATCCTGCGCCAGATCCGGAGCGCCGCCGGGGCCAGCCGGGACCTGGACGTGGGCGTGGCGCTGCTCGAGGAGCGGGTCCGCGAGGCGCCGGAACCCAGTTCCGAGGTCAAGAGCCTGCTGCGCCGCCTGCGCGCCGCTCGCACCCGCAGCCGGGTCCGCATGGCCGAGGCCCTCATGGACCTGGAGATCGCGCAGCTGCGGCGGCACCTGCGCCGGGTCCTGCGGCGGCGGGGCGAGGGGCTGTTCCCGGTCCTCCTGAGGATGGGCCAGCAGCGCGACGCGCGGGGGGCCGCGCTCCTGGCCGCGATGGCCTGGCTGGGCGAGGACTACGACCCCG
>DAINRN010000120.1:0-4102 GCA_036741815.1 Acidobacteriota bacterium | reverse complement strand
CGCCACACCGGCCAGCGCAGCCAGCCGCCACGGCCGCGAGCTGGGCTTCATCAAGCCACTGATGCGCCGCTCCTTTCTCGAACGCCACGAGCTTGCCTATGACGAGACGATGCGGCTGGGCGAGGACTACGACCCCGACGCCCTGCACCGCCTCCGCATCGGGGCGCGTCGCCTGCGCTACATGGCGGAGCTGGGCGAGGGCTTGAAGGGCACGCCGACCGAGGCCTCGTCCCTCTTCAAGGAGGTGCAGGAGCACCTCGGCCAGATCCGCGACACGTACGTCCTCTCCGCCTGGCTGGGGAAGCGGGCCGCGGCGGCGCGGGCCCGCGGGCAGGAGGCCCTGGCGGCCGAGGCCGCCGCGCAGCAGGCGTGGTTCCTGGAGCGCAGCAAGTCCCGGCACAGCGAGTTCCTGAAGGCCGACGTCGCCACGACCGTGACGCGGGGCCTGGAGGCCCTCGGCGCTTCGGCGGCCGCCCTAGCGGAGGGGCCCGCCGGCCCGGCATACAATGCCAAAAGGGATACGCAGCGCGCTGAAAGGAGCCTCCCCGATGCAAGTCCTGATCATTCGCCACGCGATCGCCGTGCCCCGGGGAACACCGGACATACCGGATGACGAGAGGCCGCTCACCCGCGCCGGGGAGAAGAGGTTCCGCCAGGCCGCGCGCGGTCTGGCGCGGGTGGCCGACCGGCCGGATGCGCTCCTGACCAGCCCTCTTCCCCGCGCGGCGCGGACCGCGGAGCTGGTGGCCAAGGCCTGGGGCAAGGTCTCTCCCACGGACACGCCGGCGCTGGCGGGCGGCGAGGTGGCCGAGGTGTTCAAGGCCATCGAGGAGCACGGCGCCGACGCCACCGTCGCGGTGGTGGGCCACGAGCCCCAGGTGTCGGAGCTCCTGGGCCGGCTCCTCGGCACCGAAAAGGCCGACCGGGTCACGTTTCGCAAGGGCGGGGCCGCGCTGGTCGAGGTCGACGGGCCGCTGGCCGAGGGCGGCCGGCTGGTCTGGTACCTGACGCCGCGTATCCTGAGAGAGCTGGGCGACTAGGGCCGGCCGGGCCGTCGCGTCAGTACGTCTGGCGCTGGTTGTGCAGGTTGTAGACCTGGATGGCCATGCGCATCTCGGACGCGTAGGCCGGCGTGGCGGGCTCGATCCTCCGCCACTTCCCCGGCTCGCCCAGCCAGAGCGTCTTCCACGTCCGCTGGGTGATCCACTCGAAGGCCCGGAGCGGCTGCCGCGGCACGGCCGGGTTCCACAGGACCTTTTCCGTCTCCTCGTGACTGCGCCGGCGGCCGTCGGCGTCCCGCGCCGTGCTCGTCACCCGGTACCGCGTGATCTCGTAGAGGGCGGGCCGCACGGGGTTGACGTAGAGCTCGTAGACGACGTTCGAGTCCCCCATCCGGGCTTCGCCGGCGTAGCGCTGCCAGCCCGCGATGGTCACGGCGTCGGGCAGCTCCGCGGGCAGCCGGCCGGCCAGCCCGTGCGAGCGGGCGGTCGCGCACGCCACTAGGACGAGGACGGCCACGGTCGCGAGGCGGACGGCCCGGCGCATCAGACATGCTCGGCGCAGGAGTACTTTCCCGCGGTGTCGGCGATCACAAAGGCGAAGCCGTAGCGGGACAACCTACGGACAAGGACGGCACTGAAGACCGGCTGACAACGTAACCCAAGAGACTGAATTGACGACGGTCAGGACGGCGTCAATTCAGTCAGCAATGTCCGCGCGGCGGCGGCGATGGCTTCGGCGTCGATATGGTGCGCCTTCATCAGCTCCTCCGCCTTGCCGGAGCGCGGGGCCTCGCGCACGCCGAGAATCTCCACCCGCGCGCGGCCACCCACCGCCGACAGCACGGCCTCGCCCAGGCCCCCGAAGACGCTGTGGTCCTCGACGCTCACGATGCCCCTGGTCTCCGCGGCGGCGCGGAGCAGCGTGGCCGCGTCCACGGGCTTCACCGAGTAGAGGTCGATGACGCGGGCCGCGATGCCTTCTCGCCCCAGGGCCTCGTGGGCCTTCAGCGCCTCGGTCACGGTGACCCCCGCAGCCACGAGGGTGACCGCATCCTTGGGGCTGGAGCGCAGGGTCTTGGATCCGCCCACCGGGAACGCCTCGTCGTTGCCGTAGAGCACCTTCGTCTTTGGCCGCGACGTCCGGATGTAGACGATGCCGGGCGTGCGCGCCGCGGTCTCCACCAGCCGCTCCGCGCTCACCGCCTCGCTCGGGTAGAGGACGGTGGATCCCTGGATGGCCCGCATCATGGCCAGGTCCTCGAGCGCCATCTGGGAGGGCCCGTCCTCGCCGATCGATATCCCGGCGTGGCTGCCGCACAGGATGAGGTGCGACGGCTGCGAGTAGGAGGCCATGCGGATGAAGTCGTAGGCGCGGGTCATGAAGCAGGCGAAGGTGGAGGCGAAGGGGATGGTCCCCTCGGTGGACATGCCCAGCGCGGCGCCCACCATGTTCTGCTCGGCGATGTACGCGTCAGCGAAGCGCTCGGGGGCCGCATCCTTGAACTTCTCGCTGAAGGTGGAGTTCTTGGTGTCGCCGTCGGTGGCCACCACCTGCGGGCAGGTCTTGGCCAGCCGGGCCAGGGCGTTCCCGTAGGCCTCGCGCGTGGCCACTTCCTGCCCGATCTGATAGTCGGGCTGCAGCGACGGCTCCTTGCGGGGCTGCGGGGTGGGCGAGGGATAGCGGCGCGGCTCCACGGTGATGGTGACGTCGGTGTCGCCCAGCTCGGCCACCGCCTTCTTCAACTCATCGCCCTTCTTCACCGGCTTGCCGTGCCAGCCCTCCTTGTCCTCCATGAAGGAGACGCCCTTGCCCTTCAGCGTGCGGGCCAGGATCGCGAAGGGCTTGCCCGCGGCCGCGCGGGCCCGCGCGAAGGCCTCGCGCACGGCGGCCACGTCGTGGCCGTCCACCGCCGCCACCTCCCAGCCGAAGCCGCGCAGGCGCGCCTCGTAGGGATGCAGGTCGTGCTGGTACATGGTGGGGCCGCTCTGCCCCAGGCGATTGACGTCGATGATGGCGCAGAGATTGTCGAGCTTGTAGAAGGCGGCGAACTCGGCCGCCTCCCACACGGAGCCCTCGGCGGCCTCGCCGTCCCCCAGCAGCGTGTACACGCGGCCGCCGCTCTTGCCCAGCTTGCGCGCCCAGCCCATGCCCGCGGCCGCGCACACCCCCTGTCCCAGCGAGCCGGTAGCCACGCGCACCCAGGGCACGCGCGGCGTGGGGTGCCCCTCGAGCCGGCTGTCGTACCGCCGCAGGGTATTGAGGTCGTCGTCGATGCAGCCCGCCTCTTTCAGCACCGCCCAGAGGATGGGCGCCGCGTGGCCCTTGGAGAGGACGAAGACGTCCGCGTCCTTCCCGCTCGGGTCGCGGGGATCAAACCGCATCTCGTCGAAGAAGAGGACGGACATGACGTCGGCGCACGACATGCAGCTCGTGGGGTGGCCCGAGCCCGCCTCCGCGGTGGACTCCAGGCACAGCCGGCGCAGCTTCTGGGCCATCCGGTGGAGCGTGGCGTCGTCTTCCATATCCTGCTCAGCCTCTGCGCGCGGAGGGGACTACTCGTCCAGGATGAAGGTGACGAGCAGGTTCACCTGGTATCCCTGGATGCGCCCGTCCTTCACGTCCACGCGCTGCTCCTTGACCCAGGCGGAGGTGACATTGCGCAGCGTGCTGCTCGCGCGGTTCACGCCCACGCGCAACGCGTCCTCGAAGCTCTTGTCGGAGCGGGCGCTGATCTCGGTCACGCGGGCCACGGAGTTCGACGGTCCGCCCGACGCGCCGCCTTTGGGACTCATGATTCCTCCTTCACATTTCGCGGGAGGCCTCAATCAAACCGTTTTCGATCCGGGCTTGTCAAGGAAACTGTTGTCACGGCCCGGGCGCCGGGAGTAGCCTCACGCCATGCCCGACACGCTTTCGTCCCGCGGACCCGCCATCGGCTTCCTGGAGACGAGCTCCATCGCCAGGGGGATCGACGCCACCGACGCCATGATGAAGAACGCGGACGTGGAGCTGCTCATGACCACCATCGTGCCCCGCGGGAAGTACCTCATCATGATCGGGGGCATGGTGGCGATGGTGCCCGCGCGCCGCGCCGAAATGG